>JAIRTS010000011.1 GCA_031254795.1 Treponema sp. | reverse complement strand
AAAATGCGCGTCAGGCAGGTGTCACCTCGCCCCATGTGTTGTTTTCTTGCAGGATGACTTTCAAGTCATACACTCCGGCCGGAAACTTGATCTCGCAAATGTTTCTCACCATGCTGTTTACATCCAGCACGACGCCTTCTTTAAAGCTGCCGAAAGCGAGCCAATACTGTATCTTGGGTATGAAGGTGAACAGGTAGTTCGGCGTCGCGTTCACCGCCAGAGCCGCTTTGCCGTTAATGCCTATACCTACCGAAGCCAACCCGTGAGGGATAATTCCGCTCGTGGCAATAGCCAGCGCGCCTTCGGCCGGTTTCGTCGCCTGCGACCGCTCCCCAAAAAGATAGGCGTCATTTTGTTTATCAAAGTAGGCCCTGTTTTTTTTCTCGTCCGCAGGGTCGGCGTCAATGATTTCGCCGGCGTCAAAATGTACGCCCGGAACCAATTGGCCCGACTCCGCCCAAGCGAAACTGAAATCCAAGTTCCACGTGAATTTAACCTGCCCGTTGAGATTCACCGCTTTGGTAAACCACGCGAGCGAGCGAAGGTCTCTCTGTACCTGTAGTGTGTCCGGACTGGTAGTATACACGCAGATACTACCCGCATTTGGTGAATCGTTTTTCACCGATAGTGAATACTTTACCATATTTTTCTCCTTAAAAATGGTATGCTTATACTATACCCCTCTATTCTCTTTTTTTCTTGTTAATTAAGTGTTTTTTTTACTTTTTTTTATCTAGTCGTGATCAAAGAGCGCCATTACGCCCGCTAGAGAAAAACCGCGCGGCATCCGTCAGGCGCTGGCGCCGCTCGCGCGCGCGTCAGACCGGAAGCGCGCGCCGCGATAGCGACCTCCCCTATTCCCACTTGCCTCATTTTTGAAAATTTGCTATGATGGCGTCATATTTTATTTAGGGGGATACGCCATGACCATTGGCCAGATGTTCGAGCAAAGCGGGATACTAACCCTGCTTGGCATGGGAACCGTGTTCGGCTTTTTGATAATTCTCATCATTAGCATAACATGGGTTGGAAAAATAATTCACACTTTAGGTTTAGATAAGGAAGAACCTGCGCCTCAAAAGCAGAAGGTTTCATCAACAGGCGCCGCCGACGCGACCGTCGCCGCTGTTATCGCCTCGTCTGTCGCCGAATACCGTAAAACACATTAAGAAGGAGGATTTTTATGGCTAAAATTAAACTTACCGATTTGGCGCTAAGGGACGCCCATCAATCCCTGTTCGCGACCCGCATGGTTACCGCGGACATGCTTCCTATTTGCGATAAGCTCGACAAAGTGGGCTATTTCGCGCTTGAAGCCTGGGGCGGCGCGACGTTTGACACCGCGATGCGGTTTCTGAACGAAGACCCGTGGGAGCGACTCCGCAAGCTCAAAGCCGCGCTTCCCAACACCCCGATCATGATGCTGTTGCGCGGGCAGAACCTGCTGGGCTACCGGCATTACGCGGACGACGTGGTGACAAAGTTCGTCGAAGCCGCCGCGAAGAACGGCGTTGAAATCTTCCGTATTTTCGACGCCTTAAACGACCCCAGAAATTTCAAAACCGCCACCGAAGCCGCGAAAAAAACGGGCAAACACATTCAGGCGGCTATTTCCTACGCGACCACTCCCTTTCACACTCGTGAAAAATATGTGGAGCTTGCCAAAGAATACGAAAAAATCGGCGCGAGCAGCCTTGCGATAAAAGATATGGCGGGACTTCTGAAACCCTACGAGGCGTACGAGCTTGTCAAAGCCCTCAAAAAAGCGGTTTCCATCCCGATAGAGATTCACTCCCACTCGACGACCGGCATGTCTGTGGCCGCGCTGGTCAAAGCCGCCGAAGCGGGCGCGGAAATCCTTGATACGGTCATTTCCCCCCTCGCTATGGGAACAAGCCACAGCCCCACGGAAACTATGGTTGAAATTTTCAAAGGCACCGAATACGACACCGGGCTTGACACGAACCTGCTTCTTGAAATCGCCGCGTATTTCCGCGAAGTCAAGAAGAATTACAAAAAATTCGAATCCGGCTTCCTCGGCGCGGACACCCGCATCCTTGTGTCTCAGGTGCCGGGCGGCATGCTCTCCAACATGGAGGGGCAACTCAAAGAGCAAGGCGCCCTGAACAAAATGGACGCTGTTCTCAGGGAAATCCCCCTTGTGCAAAAGGACTTCGGGTATCCGTCGCTGGTGACGCCCACAAGCCAGATTGTGGGAACCCAGGCTGTTCTCAACGTGCTGCAGGGCAGGTACGCGACCCTCACCGCCGAGTCAAAAGACCTTTTGGCAGGCAAATACGGCGCGTGTCCCGCGCCCAAAAACCCCGACCTGGTGAAGAAAGCCTTGGACGCCCTCAAACTCGAAAAAGAAGTCACGCACCGTCCGGCTGACGATATTCCGCCGGAATATGAAAAACTTGAGGCGGAAGTCAAAAAACTCCTCGCCACGGACACGCCTTCTGTGGAGGATGTGCTTTCCTACGCCATGTTCCCGAAAATCGCGCCTGATTTCTTCAAGAAACGTTCGCAGGGGCCGGTGGTCTTCAAGCCGGAGCCTGACGCTCCCGCGCCATCCGCTCCCGCAGGCAAAAACGAGGCCGCCAAGTACGTGGTCAACGTGAACGGCGCGAACTACAACGTCGTGGTGGCGCCCGCAGGCACGGTCATCACGGCTCCGGCGGAGGGCGCGGCGCCTGCGCCTGTAGCGGCGGCTCCGTCCGGCGGAGGGAGTGTCATACCCGCGCCGGTAGCCGGCAGCGTCATCCGCCACGCGGTTGACGAGGGCGCGCAAGTCGCTTCCGGCGACACGGTGATCATCATTGAGTCCATGAAGATGGAATTGGAAATAAAGGCGACCGCAGGCGGAAAAGTTCATTTTCTTGTCCCCGCGGGCGCCAAAGTGTCGGCGCAGCAACCTGTGGCTGAAATTGGATGAGAAACAATATGCCGCAACTTAACCACAAAAAAGACCCTGTTTTTATTACGAAGCTCTGCCTTGTTTTGCTTGCCGGAGCTTTCATATTCTCTTTTATGTCCAATGTCTTCGCGCAAGACGCCGCTCCGGCGCGGGAATACGCTTCCATTCTCAATCCCCACGGGATCATTGAGGGCAGCGAGAACATCGACACGATTACATTGGACGGCTTTTTGGATCAGCTGGTAAAAACGACGGGCATACATGCGTTTATCACCGATAAGAAAGACGCGGTGACCCCGGCCGGGCTTCCCATACAAGTTCCGGGCTGGCAAGAGCTTCTCATGCTCATTGTCGGGTTTATCGTCATCTACCTGGGCGCCGCCAAAGGGTTTGAGCCGTTGCTGCTCATACCCATTGGGTTCGGCATTGTGTTTGTCAACGTGCCGCTCGCCGGCATGGGGGACGCCGGGCGCCTCATCATGGAAGAAGGGGTCCGCGAGCATCAAGGCTTTCTGGATGTCATTTACAGAGCAGGCGTCGGCAACGAGTTTTTCCCTCTGATTATCTTTATGGGCATAGGCGCGATGACGGACTTTGGCCCCCTTATCGCCAACCCCAAGACCGCCCTGCTCGGCGCGTCCGCCCAGTTCGGCGTTTTCGGCACGCTTTTCGCCATCACCGCGATGAATCTTATTCCGGGCGTTGACTTTAACATGCTGGAAGCCTGCGCCGCGGCCATTATCGGCGGCGCGGACGGCCCTACAACGATCTACATCTCCGCGAAACTGGCGCCGCAACTCCTTGCGACCGTCGCGGTCGCGGCGTATTCCTATATGGCGCTGGTGCCGGTGATTCAGCCGCCTATTATGCGGGCGTTGACATCCAAGAAAGAAAGACTCATCAGGATGAAGCAACTCCGCGAAGTGTCCAAGGTGGAAAAGATACTATTCCCCATGGTGGTGTTTACCCTGAGCGTACTGTTCATTCCCTCCGCGTCCCCGCTTATCGGCTGCCTCATGTTTGGCAACTTCCTCAAGGAAACCGGCGTCGTCGACAGGCTTTCCAACACGCTCCAGAACGAGCTTATGAACATCGTCACGATTTTCCTGTCCCTGGGCGTGGGAAGTCAAATGACCCCCGAAAAGTTCCTTAACCCCCGCTCCCTGTCAATCGTCGTGATTGGCTTGGTGGCTTTCGCCGTCGCGACTGCCAGCGGCATTTTTGTGGCGAAGTTTATGAATCTCTTCCTCAAAGAGAAGATAAACCCGCTCATCGGCTCAGCGGGCGTGTCCGCGGTGCCTATGGCCGCCCGTGTTTCCAACAAGGTGGGGCTTGAAACAGACCCCGGCAATTTCCTGCTCATGCACGCCATGGGGCCGAATGTCGCCGGCGTCATTGGCACCGCCATTGCGGCCGGAGTCATGATCGCGACCTACGGAGGCTGACAGTTCCAAAAACGGCGGGGAATTGCCGTTTTTCATTGGAAAGCGCAGGCGGCTACCCCGCCCCTTTAGGGCGGGGTAATTCGTTAATTTCATTACGTTAATTTCTTTAATTATAAAAAGAGGAGTTCTCTATGGCAATTATCACTATTTCCCGCGAGCTCGCGGCGTTGGGCGATGAAACCGCCGTCGAATTGGCGAAAAAACTTAATTACCGGCTTGTTGACAAGAATACGCTGGAGCAAAAGATCAAGTCCTATGGGCTTGACGACGCCAGGCTGAAAAAGTATGACGAGCGGAAACCGCCGCTATGGGCGTCTTTGTCTCAGGACAGGGACAACTACCTTCACTTTCTTAAAACATCCATGCTCGCCGAAGCCAGGCTGGGAAACACGGTGTTTATCGGCAGGGGGGCGAGCGCCATTTTCAGGGACATTCCGGGCGTTCTGTCGATTTTCTTAGCCGCCGCGCCGGAAATCCGCGTTGAGCGGGTGAAGAGCTACTTTCACTGCGATGAAAAAAAAGCGAAACGAATCATAGAAAAAAGCGACAACGACAGAAGCGGCTTTCACCATTACTTCTTTGACATGGATTGGAGGGCGCCTGAAAATTACCTTTTGACCTTGAACACAGGACATACGCCCCCTTCGGTTTGTACGGAAGTGATAAAACAACTGGCGGATTACTACATCACCGAAGAAACGCAAGCCCTGCATGAAACGCGCGTCAGGGAAGCCACGCTGGCGCAGGAAATCAAGCATTTCATCCTGTATGAAAGAGAGGCGCCGATTCATTTCCTTGATGTTGTTGCGACCGGAGATAAAATCGTACTGTACGGCGTCGCGAATTCTCAAGCGCTGATTGACGCGGCGATCTCGGCGGCGATAGAGAAGGCGGCGGGATACGCTTCCATCACGGTGAGATCCGAAATACAAGTGGTGCAGGAGTACAGCATAGTTCCGTAATTCGCTATGAATAAAAGTTATGTTTTACGTTCAGGACGTATGACCTGCGCCCAGCGCAGGTCATACGAGACATTTTTTTCGCGCTATACGATCCCCTTTGAAGAAAAAAAACTCGATTTCTCTCTTGTTTTTGGCAATGACAACCGCGCCATTGTTGAGATAGGCTTTGGCATGGGCATAGCGACCGCCCGGATCGCGGAGGCCGAGGGGAGCAGCAATTATCTTGGCATAGAGGTGCATAAACCCGGCATAGGCAAGCTGTTGTGGGAGATCGAGCGCCGGAACATCGGCAATATCCGCGTCATTGAGCATGACGCTGTGGAAGCGGTTGAAAAAATGCTGGGAGACTCCTCCACAGACGGCTTTCATATCTTTTTTCCCGATCCGTGGCCCAAGAAACGCCACCACAAACGCAGGCTCATCCAGAAACCCTTCACCTCCACGCTCGCGGCGAAACTCAAGCCCGGCGGCTATGTGTACATGACAACGGACTGGGCGGAATACGGGGATTGGGCGCTCGCCGAATTGTCCGCGACGCCCGGCTTGACAAACGCCTACGCGCCGGGGTTCGCGGAACCCCAACCCTGGAGGCCCAAAACGAAATTTGAAGAAAAAGGGCTTTTGAAAAACAGGGAGATACGGGAACTTTTTTTCAGAAAGGAATGACCTCGCGGCGAACGTCGTCGCCGCCTGTGGCGCCGCGCCAATAACTCATCCACGCGCGATCACTCTTGTGATCCAAGCCGAGCAGTACCCGCCAGACACTTTCGCAACGCCCTGCGCCAAGCCAACGCAGTACCCTGCGATAAGTCTGCGCAGCGCCCTGCGCCAAGCCAACGCAGTACCCTGTGACAAGCCTGCGCAGGATGCTGCGCCAAGCCAACGCAGTACCCTGCGGCAAGCCCGCGCGGCGCCCTGCGACAAGCCAACGCAGCGCCCTGCGGCAAACCCGCGCAGTACCCTGTGACAAGCCTGCGCAGGATGCTGCGCCAAGCCTGCGCAGCATCCTGCGCCAAACTAACGCAGTACCCTGCGATAAGCCAACGCAGCGCCCTATGGCAAGCCCGCGCGGCGCGGCGGGGCTACGCGGAATGGGCGGTCAGCTTGAACTCGGAGTGAATCTCCCGCAGGCTTTTGAGGAGGCCGCTTGAGCCTTTCGCCGAGCTTTGGGTGGCTATCTTGAGCGTGTAGT
>JAIRTS010000245.1 GCA_031254795.1 Treponema sp. | reverse complement strand
AGAGTTTCCCGCATTTTCATCTCGATTTTTTTTCGCTCAGCCGGGGCTTTGGTATCCACTTTGTTGATGACTACATAGATCGGAGTACCGGCGACATATTTTTTGATAATTGCCAGTGACCTGGTATTGATTTCGCCGGCGTTGATATCCACTACCCAGAAGAGGACATCCGCCTCATTGATGACCGCTATTGTCCGCTGTTCGTCCTCCTTGTCGCCGGAACTGAAGCCCGGTGTGTCCAATATACTCATACGCCGGAGGTTTTCGGCATTATATTCGGTGACAAAATGTGATACAAGCCGGGAAACGCTAATGTTGTCGAGGGATTCTTTGGTGAACTGTAGGAAAACATCCTTCGGTAATTCACGCAGTTCGTCTTTAGGGTCGGTGAACATAGCCGCTGGACTGTTACCGTAAGAGATATAGGTGGCAACGGCAGTAGTTGCGCTTCGATCTACCGGAAGCGTCCATGCGGCGTCTTTTTTGTCCTGGGTAAAAACGCGGTTCACGATAGAGGTTTTTCCGGCGGAGAACTCACCGATAAACGCGACAACCGTTTTGTCTTTGAGCCAAGTCTTGCGTTGCAAGTTTTCCCACTTTCCAATTTCAGAAGCGATGAAGGCGGCAATCTCTTTACCACTATATATGGTGGTCATAACGAACAATATACACTATATGTAGTATACTATGAGATCGGAAAACACTTTTCCGACAGCCTCGTTGTTTCCGGTGGATTTGTGGGAATGGCTTCCCGAAAACCATCCGGTACATTTTATCATTGAAGTGGTAGAGCACCTGGACTCGGGCACTTTCAAAATGAACAACAGCGAGAGCGAACAGTATCTGCCTGAGATGATGGTGATGTTATTGCCGTATTGTTACGCGACATAGCCGGGGAACCCATACCACTGTCAACAAGTTAAGAATTGTTACTAAATAAGATTGACAAGTAATGAAATAGGTGTTATAATGACTTTTATGGGTAACATAGAAGTATTACTGCTACAAACACGGATTGTGGCCGTACTGTCAACACTAAACGAGTATCAAAGGCGGTGGTATTTATCGGCCGAAGCAAAATCGATCGGGTATGGCGGAATAAGCCTGGTAAGCCGCATTTCGGGAATGTCACGGCAGACATTGACGGAGGGAGTGAAAGAACTGGACCGCGCCGACGGCGTAATGCCTGGAGGCAGAAGCCGTAAAGGCGGCGTCGAAGGCGGTCAGGTCCAGCCGGTCGATGAGGTAATTAAGGGTATGCTCGAATGAACCGGGGATGAGCTGGTCCTCAAGGTTGACGGTCATGAATAAACCCTGAGATTTATCAAAGTATTTATAACGGGCCATAGTGAAGGGATTATAGCACACTGTTTGTGTTTTGGATACTTTTCCGACAGCCTCAACAACAGGACTGTATATGCTTCGCCGCCTTCGACTGCTCCGGGGTTCCGATTTGCTAGGTCAGTCGCTCTGCTTCTTCCCACGCCTCTCTCCGCCCTGCAAAATCGTCGCAAACAGTGAACCGTTAGGCGGAATGAGGGACTAAAATTTGTTGAAAAATTATTAAAATACATTGACACACAAGTCTGTCCAAAACTAACCCGAACTACGTTCGTAAACGTAGTTCGGATTTTGAAACAGCCTCGCCCGACTTGCTGCGCAAGCCCTCACAGGCACATAATTTCCATAGAACCGAGGGTTCGCCGAACCTCGTCCATAATGTAACGCGGACAAACTACCCCGCCATTCATCAAGACGGGGCAGTTCATTGCATCTTTCCAATCTCGCGGCCATTTCAAGGCTGCGCTATGTTAGGCATTCCAAATTTCGCATGCCTGTCGTCGTATACGCCTGAATGCCGTGCTATTCTCAATCACGCCGCCACGCTTTATTTATGCAAAATAAACTCTACGCGGCGGTTTTTCCACCGGTTGTCGATGTCGGCGCGGGACGCTACAGGGCGTCTGCCGCCTATGCCAATAGTTGACAATCGGGAAGCGTTCACTCCGAGTTTTACGAGAGCCGCTTTCACGTACTCCGCCCTGTCTTTTGACAGAGGCACAAGCGGAATGTTTCCGCTTGCCGTTGAGGTCTCTTCCCATTCCGCGCCAGATATGCTATTTGCGTGTCCTTCAATGGTAATCGTATAGTCTTTGAATTTGTTGAGTACGAACGCGGTGCGGCGCAACACGGTGTTGTTTCTGTCTATGTCGACTTGCGAAAGCCCGTCCTTGGGATCAACATCCTTGCCAACAAAATCCGCTTTGTTTGCGCGGAAAATAATGGAGGGTATCCGTATACGCAGAACATTGCCATCCCGAATAACCAGAATATCAACCGGAATAATGCCGTCAACGCTCGCGCTCTGTCCCTGAACGTCTGTCACCGTAAACGTGTAAGGGTAGTCAACAGCAGATTGCGCCAGTTCGCCGTTCACGCCTTTGCCTTGCCAGACGAGTTTCTCCGTGATCTTGGATGAACCACCCGTTGTCCAGAAAGGTTTAAGACTCTGGGGATCGAACACGGTGAAAGACCACGACGCAAAAGGCAGAAGGGAGCGAGCGCTCAGATTGATGTCCAGATCATCGTCAACGCCGTCGTTGTCAGGACTAAAGTATTCGGGCGATATTTTCACCGCAACGACGGGCGGCAGACCGGTGCATATAAACGGCGCGGCACTGGCGGCCACTCTGTTGCCCTTCTTGTAAACGAGGGACAGAGAGCCGGTGAAAGACCCTTCGGCAATCGCTCCATTGTCGCCGGCTGTACCGTCCCACGCAATGGTTTCCGGCACGGTGTCTCCTGTTCCGGTTCTCGTGAACACCGCCCCTCTGTCTCCAGCCACCGTAAACGTCCAACTCTCAACGCCTTGCTTGAGCGAGGCGTTCAACGTGAAGTTTTGCGACTTGGTTCTGCCGTTTGGCGCGATGACATCGTGTTCAGCCGTAACCCACGCGCGCGCCGGACGGGCGTCCGCAACGATGTTCTCCAAAGACACGGAAACTTGGTTGCCGGCTTCGTCTTGCGCCGACAACGTAAATTGATAGGCGCCGTCTGGCGCAATGTTGCCGGATTCATCGGTACCGTCCCACTCAAAAGACGGCGCGTCTGTGTCAAACCATGTGTAACTCCGCACGACATTGCCGCTGGCATTATTACCGCCGGCGCCTGAAACCGCTGTTATGACGCCTGTCCAACGCCGCTCTTTGCTCGTTTTGATAGCGAAGGGAACCGTATCTTTCAGGGAATCGCCGTCTGGCGAGAAAAGCGTCCATGCCGCGCTGACCGACGCTTCAGGCGGCTTGGTATCCAGAATAAAGCGCGGAGCCGTTGCGACGGTCTTTGCGCCGTTGGCGGAGACCGCGTCCAACACCGCCGTGTACGAACCGTCCGGGCAGACGCCCCCCGCGTCATTCTTCCCATCCCACACAAAAGAGGTGGGCAACGCCCTTCCGTTGAAGGATCGTACAACAGCGCCGCTTTCGTCCTTTATAACCATGTCATAAGAAATTACGCTTGCCTGGGATTTAACGGATGGCGTAACCATCACGGCATCCTGAACCCGATCCCCATTCGGCGAAAAATAAGCGGGAGACGCCGCGAGGATTATCTCTGTTTTGCTGGTGTCCAGCTTAAACCCGACGCTTGTAACTTCAGTCGAATTGCCCGCAAGATCGACGCACGAAACACGGTAAAGGTACGTGTCATCGGAACACAGATTTCCGGCGTCGTCCAAGCCGTTCCACACGGCGGTTTTGGACGGAGTCGTGCCAAGTTCAATGGTTTTGACAACCGTACCATCGTACCGGACTATCTCCCCCTTCCACGGCGCGGATTCAAATGAAAAGTTTTGCGCGACAACCACTGTGTCCAGAACCTCATCCCCGTCTGGAGAAAAAATATCGTTTTCCACACGCAATTCAGCCGAAGGAGGAGTCCGTTTAAGCGTAAATGCCGGCGAAAAAGCGGGAGCGGTCTGGTATCCATTGAGGTATCCGGCCGCAACCACCGCCTGATACTGTCCTTCGGGCATGAGGTTTTTATTCTCGTCAATGCCGTCAAAAATGATCTCCGCCGGAACCGTCCCTGTCCCGCTGTAGGTCATAAAAATTTTGCCTGCCTCATTTCTAACGCTGATTTTCCAGTTCACAAGCGAGTTGCCGGTCTTTGGAGCGGGGATGTTGGGAGCCAACGTAATGGTCTTCAGCGGACTTGCGGTTTGCGGCGAAAAGTAACGGCTCCCCGATATAGTTATGCCAACAACGGGTTTTTCTCCCGAATAGATGATGTTCGAAATGCGGACGGCCGGGGAGCTATTGCCCGCCCTATCCGTCGCCTCTATGGAATACGAATACACCCCATCCGCAACCGGCGCGCCATTGTCATTTTTGCCGTCCCATTGCAGGTCTTGGGGCGCGGAGTTCCTAAACGCAATGGTACGCGCCTTGCCGCCTGCAGTGTCAAAAAAAGCCGCCGTCCACAGATCTTCTTCAGAACCGCTCTGGTTTATACGGAGCGTCGCTTTCACCCCTTCTCCAAAAAACTTATCGGTTTCAGGCGGCTGGACAAGTTCTATTTCAGGCGGCGTGTTGTCGACAATCACCTGCAATTCTTTAGATTTGCTTCTATTGCCATTATCGTCGGCCGCTTCCACATAGTAGAAGTACGTTCCGTCAGGAGCGGTTTCACCCGAATCAAGCGTACCGTCCCATGTGATGGTCTGCGGGACATTCACCCCCTTTTTCGGGGAAAAAACCGCTTTCCAGAACGCGACAAACCCCATCTTCTGAGGGCGTGTCTCCTTGTTGCTGATGGTACGCGCGGTGTTTCCGTCCTCGTTTCGTATCACCAGCGTCCATTCGGCTATGTACCGTTTGTCAGTTATTTTAATGGGAACAACAAGCGAATCCTGTACACCGTCATTATTCGGAGAAATGTAAGCGACGCCCACACTTTGCGCCTGCGCCGCTTGGACGCATAAAACCATCAGAATAAGTCCAATTTTTTTTTTCATTCCACTATTCCTCATCGCCAATCTGAATGACAGGAGCTTCCTCATCCCGCAGTCCAAGATTCGCGGTCATTCCCACTGAGAAGACCTGCACCTTGTTGTGAAGCTGCTGCCAGACGCCGGACACATCAATATCGGTCTTTTGCCACCCCTGTCTGCTCATAAAACCACTCTTCGACATGTCCGCAGCAAATTGTACGCCAATGCCAATAAAGGGCAAATGCACTCCATCGCCTTTCAATTTTATCACCTCGCGCAGGTTTATATCCCAACCAGCCGAGATCATGATGAACCGCGCGATTTTGGCTTGCAGTCCAATGCTGAACACGAGGTTTTGAAAGAACGGGAGAGAAACATCTGCGGAAAAGCCGGCTGTGAAATTCTTCTTGTCCACAAAGGCCGCCGCAAAACCGGCAGCCGGAGTGAGAATGCCTGGGTAGATGTTTTTTTCATCATCAATGAAGTTTTTGCCCATATTGCGGATCACAACCGAATACCGGGCGTTTTTCAAAAACACGGGGTTTCCGAGGTTGTATACAAAGCCCGCGTCCAAACCAAGCGCCCAATCGCCATTGGCGCCACCGCCGTAAAGATCCGCGCCCACAAAAAGCCTGTCCGTCACATCACGGGAGAATCCCGCGCGTCCCAACAGCGTGTTGCCAAGCTTCATGGCGTCAAGCGGCAGAAACGCCCCCTGCACCCCTCCGGAAAACACCCCGTACCGGCTCGGAAAAAGGGCGCCCGCATAAAACGCGTTGCCGTACCCGCCTGTCCCGACAAGCCCCGTATACGCCGCGTCAATCGAAACCCGCTGCACTCCGGCCGCAAGCGCCGGATTTACGCCCATTATATGTGACCCCGTGACTTCCGGCGCAAAGACACCGCCCCCCGAAGAGGACATGGCGCCGGATATAAACCCCGGATGCCCCAGAAAAAACAAACGCTCCCCGCCTGCGGGCGGATCATTCGCCCAGACGGTCTGAACAAGAAAAACAACCATTAGCGACAAAAAAAATTTTCTTTTCATATACATCATTATAACACACCCTGAAAAAACATAACGATATTCCTGCAAAAACCGCTCACGCGTCGCCAATCATCAACGCCGCCATCACCTTCGCGTCTCCCAAAATGTTTTTGACAAGCGCGTACTCGTTGGGCTGATGGGCCGCATTATCAAGACGCGACCATACCGCAGCGTCAATGCCTATATTTCGCAAGGGCGCCGCGACGGTGCCGCCGCCTATGCCGACGCGCCGCGTCTCAACATGATACACATCCTTCACCGCCTTTGACAGTTTCTTGACCAACACGGAATCCGCGGACGTTGGCAACGACTCTGAGCTTTGCAACGTGTCGCGCCGTATGGTTACATTGAAACGCTTTTCAATCTCTCCAACGATTTTGTCGACCTCCGCCAGCACATCCGCAATGGAGTGTCGCGGCAGGATACGCATATCCATACAAAACACATCTTCGCCGGGAATGGTATTGACATTCGGCACATTAGCTTCTTTTTGGGTGGGTTGAAACGTGGAGTGATCAGGCTCGAAAGACGGATCACGCGTGGAAAAGACACGCGAAAGCCCTTCGTACAGGGCTATGGCGAGATACGCGCCCGCAAGATGGGCGTTGTTCCCCTGATCAGGACGGCTGCCGTGCGACTGGATCCCGTTGGTGGTGAATTTAAGCCACAGAAGATTCTTTTCAGCGATTTCTATGCTTTCGCCCTTTGGATCGCCGCCATCAGGTATGAGCGCCATGTCGTCCTTGCGGAAAAGCTCGCGCTTGTTTTTAAGGAGCCAATGAATGCCGTACGCGCTGCCCACTTCCTCGTCGGCCGCGAACAGCAGTTTCACGTCGTGTTCCGGCGCGACGCCGTTTTTCATCAACGCAATAGCCGCAATCACCGAGGATGTCAGTCCCTGCTGGTTGTCTTCAACGCCCCGCCCCACAAAACGCGGTCCCAACGGCTCGTCGTCTTTCTGAATCACGCTCCACGGATCGCTCTGCCACAGCTTCGCTTCCCCGGGCGGCGTCACGTCCAAATGGCTCATGATCCACAGGCGCGGCGAATCCCGCCGCCCCGGAATCGTGGCGATCAGATTCGGCCTCACGCCCTTCTTCGCCCGCGAATCAGGGGCGTCAAAGCGTTCAAGTCGCGTAATGCCCTGCGTCTCAAGCCACGCCTGCAGGAATTCACATTTGTCAACCTCGCCTTCTCCGCCTGAATCAGGCGCTATCGCGGGACGTTTGGTCAATTCGGTCTCAAGCTCTTTTGCAAGAGGAACACATGTGTCAATAAAAGCGTCAATTCGCTCGCCGGCACATAAATTTTCACTAAAATTAGGAGTAACATTCATATCATAGTACAATATATGCTATTACGCTTTATAAGACAAGGGAATTTTTTCGCAAGCGGCGCAGCCGCACGGATTCGCGGTTCCAGTTGCGATAACAGCGGCGCCACACAGCGGGAAACGCCGAGAGGCTTTTATAACCCCCCAAAAAGCACAAAGTAAACCGCTCTCACTTCCTTGATGTCCGTCTTGACCTTCCGCTCTTTTAACTTTTTCAGCGTCTCCTCCGCGCTTATACCCGGATTTTCGTTGTGGATATTCGCTACGGCAAGCACGATTTCGCTTGATATTCCGGCGGTGGGCGCCGCTTTTTTAAGCGCCGCCATCAAAGCGTTTTCAAGACGCTCCACCCGCTCCACAAGGGATTGGTCGTAGAGATACATCTCCGGCATAAGAATAGCCGCCGATATATGCCGCATAAGCCCTTCGGGAGAGATATACGCTCCGGTAACTTTAGGTATAAAATCGCCCGCCTTGATTGAAATGTCATAAAAAAGGCTCCTGCGGAAATAAAACGAAAGTCCTGAAGGAAGAAAGGGCATAAGATCGCGTCCTTCGGAACTAAAAGCCGTGGGATACACCGCCAACCGGAATCCATCCGAATCGAGGCGAACCGACGCCGCGACGCCTTCCAGTCCCGGAATCGCCCATATAGTGTTCAGGCTGCTGCCGATGGCGGCTATGTCGTTTCTACCGAGGGCGTTCGCGGATATAACGCTTACAGTACGCCTGCCCGGACCTGACAAAACCGTCACCACTTCGTTTTTACCTTGAGTCTCATTCGCCAGAGACCACTCATCCGCCCATATACGCGCGGAAAAACCGGTGGAAAACACTACGAACGAGACCCAAAAAAACAGCGGCGCCAGCGTCTTTCTCACGGCATTCATTAAAAACCTCCCATTCCACCCAGCAGAATTCTATCGCCCGCTTCTATTCTTTTGCCTGACGAAAGCTCAACCACCGAAGCGGTGAACACGCGGTCATCGCCGGACACCCGTATAATTCCGATATATTCGTTGCCGGTTCTAAAAACAACCGCCTGCCGGCCTTTGAACGAAAGTCCATACAATGGGTCAATATAGACCAATATGTTCTCCGCGCCCTTGGGATCGATTATGTAGCCGGCGACACCGTTTTTTTCCGCCAGCACGCCAAAGTACGTGTGGTTGCGGGCGAGCAAATCGTTTGAAAATTCCAAATCTCTGGCAAGCGTCTGATTTTTGGCGATGAGGTTATTCACTTCTCCTGTCAACGCTTCTATACGCGCTTCGAACGCGGCGGCCTGCGCTTCCATCTGCGTTTCCAGCGCGGCTTTCGCATCTATTTGTCCTTCCAACGCAACGGTCTGCTCCGCTATGCGGGACTCCAACGCGGCTTTTTGCTCCTCCATACGCCTTGCAAGACGGCTCACTTCGCCGCCTATCTCCCGCATAGAGGTAAAAAACAGGCTGTTCATGCCCCGTATATAGTCTGGCGTGTTATTTTTCCATGGAATAGTCAACAACAACTGTGTAAAACCGTCCATTTTGCTGTAGTCATCATTCATTCTAGCGAAAAGCGGCGACCGTCCGTCATCTGGAACAAAAATTTCCGGCGTCTCGTAGGCAAGTGGAAATGGGGCGTCAGGAGTTTCGACCTGACTTATAATCTCCGCCGCCGCGTCGTCCCGCAACATTGGATCAAGGGTCGCTATTTCCGCAGTGTAACGCGCCGCCACCTCGTCAAGGCTTACGGATTGGCTTCTGAGCCTGTCCCGTTGCGCCTCGGCGAGCATGGCGCGGTAAGCCGCTATTTGCTCCTCATACCGCGTAATCAACTGTTCTTTTTCGTACCGAAATCGCACGGCCTCGGCGGCCGCGATTTTCTGCATCTCTTGCGCTTGTTCAACCCTATCCCGGTCAAAAGACGAAAGTTGCCTGCCGTATTCCACAACCTTGGCGTCCAACTCTTGAATTTGTCCGGTATAACTCCGGTTGAGGTTTTGCATATCGCGTTCCAGTTCGCGGTCTATGATCGCGATTCTTTCCGCTGTTTCCCGGGACGACAGCGAAAGAGAGCGAATCTTATAACGCTCGCCTTCCGCCGCCGTTTCCAAATCAATTATTTCAACAGCCAGACGAGATTCAAGCGCGGCTCGCTCGGCAAGGGCGTTCTGGTAGTCAGCCTCGACGCGGCTTACAAGGTCTAAAATATTCTTCAAATTCAGGTCTTCAAACGCTTCTATATCAACCGAGACTTCCCGTTTTTGACGCTCAATGATTCCGGCCGCAATCCACACTATAAGACAGGTGACAAGCACGGTTCCGCTTATAAGCAAAATGACAAACCATGAACGGTTCTTCGCGGTCTTCGTGTACTCTGTCTCAAGATCATAAATATCACTTGTCTTCGCGCGTATTTGGGACAGCATATCCCCTTTAAGAAACAACGCGGTTTCTTTAGGTGCAGCGAGAGCGGATTCAACTGCGACTATTTCGTTTGCATGGTCCATACTCCCCTCCAATCATCAGGCGCCACATCTCCCCCAAACGCTTCAAGGCGATCTATAAAAACTTTCACAGTCGGCATTTTAGAACGCTCGTATATCATCCGCAATTCAGACAGAGCGTTCCCCCAATCGCCCTTATAATACACTCCGAGAATTTTTTCAAATCGTTCCCAATTCTCTATTTCTTTATCGCTTGCGCGGGACAGATCCATCGGAAAGAATATTCTCTGCCCCTTGGTCTTGCCCTTCACCTGCACTCTGTCAAGCTCAAAAAAGCGGAACCGGGTGTTCGCCGCGTCTTGCAGGGATACGACTTCCTGCATCACATATTCGGAAACAATAATCGGCGTCTGGTATATCCTTGTAAGCCCTTCCATGCGGGACGCGGAGTTCACGTTGTCTCCGATAACGGTATTCGCCATACGCTCAACAGACCCGACCGTGCCGTAAAAAACCGTCCCTCCATCTATGCCAACACCGATGTCCAGAAACACGGCTCTGAAAACCTCCTCTTCCCGTTCGGTGAGACGCCGCGTCTGCTCAATCGCCATACGGCATTCCAGCATGCTTTGCCTAAGCTCGGCGACCGAGTCATGAAGTTCCCAGGCGGAAACAACTGCGGACAGGGATTTGCAACGCATCGCCTCCGCGTCTCCAATCCCATAAACCGCGAGCAACGCGTCTCCGATGATTGAGCCGACTATGCCGCCCTGTTCGTGAATCTTGCGGATGGCGCTGTTGTAATGCAGGTTTAACACATCAATGATACCGTTGCCCAAGGTTTCGGTCATTTTAGTGAAACTTTTGATGTCCGTAAAAAGCACGGCAAGCTCCCGCTGCTCCCCCTCAAGGCTGATATAGCGGTTATGGTACGCTTTGTCCACCACATCCTGAGAGGCGAATTTGCGGAAGATGCCCAACAGATTGCCGATTAAAGATGAGAGCGCGTTAAACGAGATGCCCACATAGCTGATGTCGTCAGCGGGCGCGTCTTTCAAATTTATTATGCTCATCTCCTGTTTTTGCTGCATGTCATACAGAGATTGAGAAATAACGCCAATGAAGCGCAGAAGCCGTCTCAGCGACACAAAGGCCACCACAAGAAAAACAACAACCAGCGATATGATGATGAACGACGCCTGCAAAAACACCGCTCTTGACACGGACATCATATCGCTCATAAGTTCGGCGCGGATGAGAAACGCGCCCCAGTCCTCGTGGTATTTATAGACTCCGAAGTATTCCCCGGCCGGCATGGAAAAGAAACGCGCCCCTTCGTCTATGCCGGCATCTTGATCCGCGACCATCGCGGCCAGCGTCGCTTCATCTGGAAAAACATTAAAATTCGCGCCTTTGGTCTTGAAAATAATCTCCCCGGAGGCGGTGGTTCCCAACGCCCAACTCGCGCTGAACATCATGTCCTTTTCGGAAGCCTGTTCCAGCGCGGCCATGGCGTCATGGCGGTTCCCGGAGAACAGAAAAATCTGGCGTTGATTTCCCGCGTTAATGTAGATTTCTTTCAACTCCTTTGTCAAGAGTTGGTTATTCAACTTTATCACTTCTTTACTGTAAAGAGAGATAGTCAGGTAATTTGTAACGAAATTCGATGTCAACAACAATATGGTGACAATCGCGAGTATTTTTGCGGATATAGGGACAATAGTCGTTCCGCCTACTTTTTGCCAAAAACGGTTCTTTTTCATTCTTTACATACACACTTATACTATGACGCTATAAATGGTACTATTACTTTCAAATCTTGTCAATCTTTATTTTTCCCAAAAATCAGGCGGACACCAGTGGCGTCTCTAAAAAAAAACACCGCCACAAAGCACCGCTCGTATTGTTTTTGAGTTGCTATCGTAACGCCAACTCCGCGAACTGTAGGCGAACTACAGAGATGACGCACTAGGCGCCGATATCGTGGTGGTGGGATTCGGCCGTTTTCGCGGCTATGCATGATGGCGTCAAAAAAGATTCGGTTGTCAACCCTTGCGTTTCCCCGCCGCTTCGGAAAGAGGCTCAATTATATCCGAACGCATTGCAAAGGCAACATGTCAAGCGACTTTCGGGCAGGCCGGATTTGAACCGGCGACCTCTTGGTCCCGAACCAAGCGCGCTACCAACTGCGCTACTGCCCGTAAAAAAAACCCGTCATAAAGACGGGCGACGGGAACGACGGGACTT
>JAIRTS010000209.1 GCA_031254795.1 Treponema sp. | reverse complement strand
CGAGTGGTGGGGGCGTGCGCAAGCGCACGTCCCCGCGATTTTTTTTGTACGGGTGTCTGGTGTCTGGGTGTCGGGCGCCGGAGGCATAGGTTGGCGCCAGCGCGAGAGCGCGGGGGGCGGGCGCCGGAGGCATAGGTTGACACAGGCGCGATAGCGCGGGGGGCGGGCGCCGGGCAACGGAGGCATAGATTGACACAGGCGCGGAAGCGCGGAGGTCTGGTGTTTGGGTCTCGGGCGCCGGAGGCTAAGGCTGACACAGGCGCGACAGCGCGGGTGTCTGACACCAGAGAAAGTGTCGGGCGCCGAGTGGTGGTGTCTGGCAACGTGCGGCGGCGGAGGCGTGCGTAAGCGCACGTCCCCACGATTTTTTTTGTACGGGTGTCTGGTGTTGGGGTGTCGGGCGCCGGAGGCATAGGTTGGCGCCGGCGCGAGAGCGCGGGTGTCTGACACCAGAGAAAGTGTCTGGCGCCGAGTGGCGGGGGCGTGCGCAAGCGCACGTCCTCGCGATTTTTTTTGTACGGGTGTCTGGTGTTTGGGTGTCGGGCAACGGAGGCATAGGTTGACACAGGCGCGATAGCGCGGGTGTTCGGGCGTCGGGCAACGGAGGCATAGATTGACACAGGCGCGATAGCGCGGGTATCTGGTGTTTGGGTGTCGGGCAACGGAGGCATAGATTGACACCGGCGCGGAAGCGCGGAGGTCTGACACCAGAGAAAGTGTCTGGCGCCGAGTGGCGGGGGCGTGCGTAAGCGCACGTCCCCGCGATTTTTTTTGTACGGGTGTCTGGCACAGGCGGAGCCTGACGGACGACTCCGCGCGGGATGTTGTCTGAAAGGGGGCGACGGCGATCCCGAATGATCGCAGCCAGTTGGACAAGATACGCAAAGAGCGATCCTTGCAGGTGTCCGGGGAGGTTGACGACGAGCGGGCCGTCTCCATCGGCAAAATCGCCGGGGCGAATGTGATCATCACCGGCTCGGTCACCGGCGCCGGCGAGCCGGGGCGGTTGCGTCTGCGGGCGCTTAGCGCGGAGACAGGGCAGGTGTTGGCGGTCGCTTTCGAAAAATACTGACATCACACTCAAGCGCGACAGGTCGCCGGCATAATCTAAAACAGACACAGAGGCTATAAAGCGGAGGCGCGGGATTTTTTAGAGCGTCCGGCGCCGCGTTTTCTCCATATTCTTTCACATTCTCTTCACCGCGTGAAACAGTTGTCGCAGGTTCAGTTCCATCCACAATGGCCTCCCGTGCGGGCAGTGCGGATCGGGCAGGGAGAGGGCGGATTCGGCGAGGGCGAGCGCGGCGTTGCTGTCAAGGTAGTCGCCGTCTTTGATCGCCGCGTGGCATGCGAGAGTCGCCGCCCAACGCTCGGCCATGTTTTCACCGGCAAGCCTCAGTTCCAAAATAGCTTTGACCGTGGCGCTGTCGCCAAGCCGCCAGTGTACCGGCAGAGCTTCGACAAGCCATTTTCCGCCGCCGCTTTCATCCTTTTCAACAACAATGCCCAGACGCGCAAGGTCTTGCTTGCAGTCTTCGAGAAAACGGTCGTCAGCGTCGCTTTCCGTCGCAAAAGGGACGCTCACCAGAAGCTCTTGCATGGGAATAGGCTTGTCGAGGAATTCGTTGTAGAGGATGCGCTCATGAGCCGCGTGTTGATCGACAAGGAATAGTTTTTCGCCTTTTTCAACAATGATGAAAAGCTCAAACGCCCTGCCGATGTATTTTACGCTCTGGTTTTCGCGGTTTGCGGCGTGAAATCGGGCGGTGTCCGCATCGCCGGGATTAGACGCGCCAATCGGCGGATACTCCCCTTCCGGCGTGTCTTGAACGCCCGGCGCGTCCTGAGCGCCGCGTCTGCCGGGCAATTCCGCAAACTGCGGCTTCTTTTCGAGCAACGCTTTCAGCGCTATCGCCGAAGCGTCGCCGAACGCGCCGAAACCGGCGCCGGTTCCGGATGGCTCATAGGAGCCGTTTCTTTCAAACGCGAAAGACGCGCCTTTCTGTTTACGGGACGTTTCGTATGTCCAGGAAAATTCCTGTTCCCGCGCGTGTTCAGACGCGGATGGAAAATCGTCTTTGTCCGGCGCGGCGCTTGTCGTATGCCCCGCGGACGCCATATACCGCCGTTGATGCCGGTTAAACCCCCGCAGCGTTTCGGTTATCGCGTGATGAATGGCGCCCGCGTCCGCAAAATGCGCCTCGCGCTTTGCCGGATGGATGTTGAAATCCGCCAAATGCGGGGCAATGTCAATAAAAATCGCGCCTACCGGATGCGTTCCGTTTGGGAAAGAGCCTTGCATGCCGTATTCAAGCGCCTGCAAAAAAGAGAAATCCTGTATGCGCCTGCCGTTCGCGAACACGTATTGAAGTTTGCGGGTGTTGCGGGCAAGTTCGCCGCCACCGATCACGATGTTCACCGAGAAACCACTGCCGGCGGCGTTGATTTCATGCAGAAAGCCGGCCTCGTTTTTTTCAAGCAATAGTTCGGCGAAACGATCCTTCAAAGAAACCGCGCGGTTCAGCATGGTTTTCACCTTGTTGTTTTGGGTGAACCGAAAACTGACGGTGGGAAAAGCCAGAGCCTTTTCAACAAAGACTTGATAGCACAGGGCGGCTTCGTGCCAATCCCGTTTAAGAAACCGCTTCCGCGCCGGTATAGCGTCAAAAAGCCCCAAACACCGGACGCCGCTTCCCTTCGTCCGCCGCGCCTGCTCCAGTCTCGGCGGATGGGAATCGCCCGGCCCCACTTCAAGACGCCACGCCTCCCGTCCATCCGCGCTGGTGAGTATGTCCAGCGCCGAAACAGCCGCCGCCGCCGCAAGCGCCTCGCCCCGGAATCCGAGCGTTTCGGCGTGGTTGAGGTCTTCCAGGGAACGTATCTTGCTGGTCGCGTGGGTATGCCAGCACAATTCCAAATCCTCCCGCGTCATGCCGCACCCATCGTCAATCACTTCAAGCTTGCGAGAGCCTCCCTCTTCAATATTCACTTCAATAAAACCGCCGCCCGCGTCAATGGCGTTGTCAAGCAATTCTCGAACGAGGCTCGCCGGACGATCAACCACCTCGCCAGCCGCTATTTTTCGAGCTTCTTCAGGAGGCAGAATTTGTATGCTCATAATTCATCAAAGAGCGTCCACTCAGGCGTGTCATCCGGCTTCGCGTCCGGCTCATTCATAAGAAGCTCTATCCGTCCTTCAATTTTCTCAAGGTCTTTTTCCAGCGTTCCAGCCAGCTTGACCCCTTCCTCAAACGCTTTAAGCGCGTCGTCGAGAGAAATCTCCGGTTTTCGTATTTTCTCGCTTAACGCCTCAAGACGCGCCAGCCGCTCTTCAAAGTTTTTCATAGTGTTTCCCCTGATTTCTTGGTTTGTTCATTTCACTTGTGGCTTTTCAATCAGATTAACGCATCGTTGAGCGGACGTCAAGATGCATTGTAAAACGGCGTCAGGCGGGAGAGCGCGAAATTTTTGGTGAAAAGATATGATTTATAAAGGAGCCTGTTTCAAAGCTGAAGTTTTAAAACAGCCACAAAGATAGAAATAGAGACCATGATAAAGTCATGGATTATTGGCTGATGTATAAATCCAGAGATTGCGAATCATTGGAGTTGTGTGGATGAATTGTTCAAGATGAATTGTTCAAAATGAACCCGGCTATACCGGACAGAATATGGAATAGCAATGAGCGTCAATGGCGCCATATTGAAATTTCTCATTTTTTATCAAAGCGATCAAAATAACGTCGCTGAAGCGTGGCTCTGGGCGATGTTT
>JAIRTS010000206.1 GCA_031254795.1 Treponema sp. | reverse complement strand
TCAAGGGGCGCTCAACTCGCCGCCGCCCCGTATTCATAGCCGCTTTCCCGAAGCAACGTGTAAAATTCCCGGAGAGGCAGGCCCACCACATTGCTGAATGAGCCTTGTACGCCCGCGATGAAGCAACTCGCGAGTCCTTGCGCCTTGTACGCGCCCGCCGCCCCTTCCCATTCGCCCGTATCAAGGTGCCACTCAATTTCAGCGTTGGACATGGGCGCGAAGCGCACTTCGCTTACAACGGTACTGGCGCTGACGCGCCTATCCTCCAGCCAGCACAGGACTATGCCGCTTATAACCCTGTGGACGCGGTTTTGAAGGCTGGAAAGCATGAGCCTCGCCTGGGCGCGGTTTTTGGGTTTTCCAAAGACGCGCCCGTCTATGGCGACAATGGTGTCGGCCCCAAAAACCCATCGCGGACTGTCCGCCGGATAACCCGCCTGATTATCCGCCTGCGTCCCAACGCCGTCCGTTTGCAGGGACTCCGCCACGGACAGCGCCTTCCGCGTGGCTATCGCGCGCGGCGCATCCTCAAGAGGAAGGTTTTCATCCCATGTTTCTTCTATTGTTGATGGTTTGACAATAAACGGAATCCCCAGCAGCCTGAAATACTCATGCCGCCTGGGCGAAGCCGAAGCAAGGACTATCGTTTCCATAGACACAGGCTTCGCGTCAAGGCAAGGTTCCTATGAGTTTCGCCACTTTCGCAATGTCGGCGCTCATAAGCCGGGGATAGATCGGAAAAAGCGCGGTTCTCATCGAAAGGGAATAACTCTCAGGGCATTGATCGCCTGCGACAAGCCCGTTCCCCGCGACCGTGTCAACAAACGGGTTTTCAACCGCTATGTCTTTCTTTTTGGCGTATGCCATCACGTCCTTCATGCCGGTCTCAAGAATGAGCGGGAACGCATAGTTGTTGTACTCAATGTCGTCGCGGGCGACGAACCGTTTGTGGCGGGTACGGAGGCTCGCCTGCGCGTAGACTTGCGCGATTTCTTTCACTTTGGCAAGGTTTTTGCGCATTTCCCTGAGTTGCGCGATGGCCATCGCCGCGTTCATGTCGGGAAGCGTGTATTCATTGGGCAGTTTTCCCATATTCCGCAGGACCGTTCCGTTGCGGCGCTGCATGGCAAAAAGCAACGCTCCTCCGCCCCCTGTGAGCGCGTCCCGTTCTTCCAGCCCCAGTATGGCAAAGACGCCTGCGGGAGGCGCCAGTTTGTCGCCCGCAAGCGCGCCAAAACTCTGGGAACAGTCTTCAATGACCGGCAGCCCCAATTCCACAATGGAAGGCGCGTCTGGAACAAAGCCCAATGTATGATGTACAACAATCGCCCTTGTTTCAGGCGAGACAAGGGCGTGAACGCGATCCCTGTCAACAACCGCGCCGGAAGGCGGCGTGTCGCAGAAAACCGGCTTGAGCCGCAGGGCTTTAATTACGCCGACATAGTAAATAGGCGACAAGGCGGAAATAATCACCTCCTTGCCGTCTTCAATGTCAAGCGCTTTCAGCGCGAAATACAACGCGAGCGCGGGGCTGCGCGCGCCAATGCAATAATCGAATCCCACTTGCTCTTTTACGTTTTGAATAAGCGACTCCAACCGCGCTCCGGGACCGATTTTCTCTTCAACCAACACCGTCAAAACGGCGTCCATTTCCTTGCGCCGGATAGTCGGAGAATAAACTTCTATCATGCCGTAAATTTAACGCTGGAGTTCCACGATTTTCTGCAATTCTTTAGGATTAAAGAGGTTGCGTATACTCAAAATGACAAGATAGCCGCCCTGTTCCTGACGCACCACCCCGTAAACATACTCAGATCCTATGCCGCTCACCATTTGAGGCGGCGGCTGAACTTGCCCGTGGTCTATGGTGACCACCCGGGAAACACGGTCAATAACCACCCCCAGCTTCATCCCGTCAATATCCAAAATGATAAAACCCGACAACAACTCGTCTTCTTCAGACGCCGCGAGTTTTTTTAGATGAAACCGCTTGTGCAAGTTAATGATGGGTATTATCTCGCTCCGCAGGTGAAAAATGCCTTCCACATACGGCGGCGCGTTCGGAATAGCCCGGATATCCTGTACCCTGACAATCTCCTTAACATCCATAATATCTATTCCATATAACTCTTCGCCTAATTGAAATGTAACTAACTGATGATTCTGATCAGCCATAGCGCCCCCTTCTAGTTATCTGTCTGTATCATACAATCGAACGCGAATTTCTGCAAGGGTAAAAACATGAAAATCATCGAAAAAAGGGGGCTTCGGCGGGCGCTGTGACCCGCCCGCCGCGCTGAGTCCCATTTTTCAGCCACGCAAAAACCGACATGGCTCTGACATTCATTCTCGCGGGAAGCCGCGGGACGCCGAACTGAAGGGGAATATGACCGCCACTATGCGCCCCAAGACGAGCCGTTTCCAGCGGCGAAGCGTCCACAGCCTCGTCATGCGATGCTTTTTGCCTTCATGCTGCGCCTCGCTTTCTTTGTGGCAAGAGCAAAAGAAGAACCCGCAGACGGCTGTGAAGCGGCGCGGCGTGAACGCCGGACGGCGGTTCGGCCGCGAACCCCGGTCTTGACAGACCGCCGCCTATGGTATACCGTTACCCCATGAAATCATTGGAGATTTTCGCAGGCGGGGGCGGGCTTGCCCTGGGGGTTGCGGCGGCTGGTTTTGCCCATACAAGTCTCATTGAGTGGGACGCGGATTCCACAAAGACGTTATATCATAACTATACGGTGATAGGCTATTGGCCGGATTCAATGCAGCGATTTGCCGCTTATGCCAAGGCAAAAAACGCAGAAGA
>JAIRTS010000149.1 GCA_031254795.1 Treponema sp. | reverse complement strand
AAATAACTAATGAGCCGCACGGGATTCGAACACGTGACCCACGCCTTAAAAGGGCGTTGCTCTACCGACTGAGCTAGCGGCCCCTACTTTGTAGGTAGAATGACACTCTAACAAACTTTTAATAAAATGTCAAGCGCCCTTGCGGACGCTTTTTTAATCCCAGAACGGCTCATATCCTGATGGATGCGGGAAAGGGCGCTCCTTTTCGTATCCTTCGGCAATATCCAATAGCGTGGACTCAGCAAAGGCGCGTCCCAAAAGTTGAACTCCTACCGGCAGGCCATTCTCCACGGACGCGGGGAAGGAGAGCGCGGGAAGTCCCGCGAGGTTTGCGCAACAGGTGTAAAGGTCTGCGGCTTTCTGGGCAAAGGGCGACAGCGTAGATGGCCCGCGGTCAAAGGCGCGGGTGGGGAACACAGGCAACAGAACCGCGTCACAACACGCGCCGCTATCGGCGCCGTTGGCGTAGTCCGCGTCGCCGAGCAGGGCTTCGAAGCTCCGCCGTATGCCGGCGCGGATGCGCTGGGCGCGGAGGTAATAGCGATCCTGAAAGCCGGAACGCAGGACAAAGGCGCCAAGCAATATGCGGAGCTTTACCTCGCTGCCGAAGCCAGCTTCTCGCGCCTTGTCAATAAGATCATCGGGATTTTCCGCCCAATCCGGACGTTTGCCGTAGCGTATGCCGTCGAAACGGGCGAGATTTGCGCTTGCTTCCGCCGCAGCGATGGCGTAATACGCCGGCACTCCGTATTTGAGACTGGGAATCTCCACGTCAATCAGGGTGTGTCCCAGAGCGGCGAGATTTTTTTTCGCCGTCTCAAACCCCCTGCGCGTCTCTTCTTCCAATGTGGCTGCTTGCGCCGCAATGGAGAGCGTCTGTTCGCCGTCCGCGCCGCCGCCCGCCGCCGCGATTGCCTTTGCCACGGATTCCGCCGGCAACACGCCGATAATCCGAGGCTTGCCGCTCTTTTCTTCCGGACTCGGCGCGTTTGCGGGCGCCGCAACACTGGTTTGATCGTTCTCGTCTTTGCCCCGTATGATCGAAAAAACCGCCCTGCACCGTTCCACGGAATCAGCGAGTACGCCGGCTGTTTCGAGGCTTGAGGCGTAAGCCACCAACCCAAAACGGGACACGGCGCCATAGGTGGGTTTTAGTCCCACAACGCCGCAGAACGCCGCGGGCTGGCGGACGGATCCGCCCGTGTCCGTACCAAGCGCGAAGGGAACCAGCCCCGCGGCGACCGCAGCCGCTGAACCGCCGGATGAGCCGCCCGCGACCCTGCTTGCGTCCCACGGGTTGTTCGTTTTCTTGAGCGCCGAATTGTCGGTCGAAGACCCCATGCCAAACTCGTCAAGATTGGTCTTCCCAATCACCCACGCGCCCTGCGCCTCCAACTTTTTAACCGCCGTCGCGGTGTAGGGGGATTTGACATTTTCCAGCAACTTTGAACCGCAGCTTATGGAACGTCCTTTCACCGCGATATTGTCCTTCACCGCAAACGGCAAACCCGACACGGATTTTTTTTCACTTTTTTCACCAACGCGCTCGCCGGCGCGGAAGTCCTGTCCGCGCCGTTTGAAACCGCTGTTTTCTATCGCTTCCTCGTCAACCTCAATGAACGCGCCTATTTTTTCTTCCCATTTTTTGAAATACTCCGTATATTCCCCCATGGTTTCTTCCTTATAAAACGTTTGGTATCACTATGAATCTGCCGTCTCGCTCTCCCGCGTTGTTTAGCAACGCCTCATTGTCAAGGAGCCTTTCGCTCTGATCGTTGACTGCGCCGCATTCAAAGGGCGCGTCTTGCGAGGCGTCTTCACGGAAGAAATCCGAAGAGACGGTATGCGTCTGATGGGAAAGCCCGGCGATGGAAACGGGAAAGGCTTCGGCGTCGTCATCGGCGGCTTGCATAGCCGCGAAAAACCCGAGCATCTGCTCAAACGCCGGAAACGCCGCCTTGAGATCCTCGTCTGTAAGGTTAAGATGGGCAAGCGCGGCTGTTTCTTGTAAATCTTTTATGTTCATGCGCTCATTTTTGCATAATAGGGAGCGCATGTCAAGGGCGCCTGCGAAAGGCGGACGTCTCACCGAGTCTGGGACTCTGAGAGTTCGGAACTCTCAGAGTTCTTGACTTTTTCCGTTGTTTACAGTAGCATGATAAAAGGAGTTATTGTGGCTAAAGAAGAAGCTATTGAAGTGGAGGGAGTTGTCAAAGAGGCGCTTCCCAACACCATGTTTAGAGTAGAATTGGATAACCAAAACGGGCATCTCATACTTGCGCATCTTTCGGGCAAAATGCGCAAACATTATATCCGCATCGTACCTGGCGACAGAGTGAAAGTCGCGCTTTCACCCTACGATTTGAGCAGAGGACGCATCATTTACCGCGAACGCTAACCGAGCGAGGCTTGAGTAGAGCTTTAGCAGAGCCTTAGCAAAGCTTGGGCAATAGTTTACTTTTTCAGAATAACCCATGTCGCGCCTGATCCGCCTGTTTTGGCGGGATTATACCCACTTTCGCCGGCAAGGGGGCTTTTTTCAATAAATTTCTGTACGAGACGTTTTAAGACCGCGCCGCCGTTGGAATGATTTCCTTTTCCGTGAATAATAAGCGCCTTTTCAAGGTTCGACGCCGAACATTTTTGAAAAAAATCTTCAAGCGCCTGCCACGCTTTGTCATGTGTAAGATTGTGAAGATCAATGACGGCGTCCGGCTTTTTGCGGAGGAGGCGGGCGCGGTTTTCGGCGGCTGAGTATATAAGTTCTGTATCCTTGTCTTTGTCGTAAATGTCATGGGTCTCAAGCCAAGCGACGAGTACATCGTGGGGACGTGAAGGTTGCGGCGGCTGTCGCGGCTTTCGCTTTTCATCCGAAGGAGCGTCCTGCCCTTGCTTTTTTTCGCCATCCCCCGCGCCCTCTTTTTCCAACTCTTTTTTGTGAGCGGTTTTCAGCCTGCGCCTTTTCCGATCCCCCTGCGGAATGGCGGTCTGTTTTTCCCATGCGTCAAGAATATCCCCAAAATCCATCTAGCCGCGACATCCCTCGCCGTTGCGACTGACGCTTTCAGTAAAACACCACATCTTCAAGCCTGACCCAGCCCGCCCGGTTGTCAAACGTCTCGACAAAAACCCAATCGCCCGAAATTGAGCGGACAAAGGCGCGCTGCCCCTCATTAAAACGACTCTGTATTTCGCCTTTTATTTCCGGCACATAAAAAGCCGCCGAGTCATGCAGTATGGCTTCTTTCGGTTGCGCTATGCCGGTAAAGGCAAAAAAGAGCGCCGGCAACAGGACAGTCACAACGATAATAGGAATTACTTTCCATTTCTTCTTGATAAGACCAAGCGCTATAAAAAACGAAAGAACCGCAAGAGCGCACAAGAAGAGGGCAAGGCATAGGTTTTTCGGTATCCACGCTTCGTCATGAATAGGTTCAAGAGCGGCGTGGCGCTCCAGTTCCCGCCTTCCATTCACCAAAAAAGGACCGAACGTGTGATCCCTCTCTGTTTTGCGTATAATGGCGAGCGCTTCGGCTGTCCGTTTTTGCCGCCATAGCGTTCTCGCCTCTTCTATACACGAGTCTATTCCGAATACGTCCGCTTTTCTTAAAGCGCGCAAGAGGCTGTCCGTATCAACGGAGAAGTCTGGGAAAGGGGCGCCGGAGGCGGTCGCGTCCAGCGCCGCGACATCCGGCGCCGGGATCGGCGCGGTATTTTCTCCATTGCTATCCAATGCGCCGGACGCATCCCGCGTGTCTTGCGCGCCCTGCGCCGCCGCCATCTGCGGGTCCGCCTTCTTAGGGGCGACCTTCAAGTGGAGTTGGGGAATTTCAAGCGTGTAGCCCTCATGTTGAAAGCGGTGGCGGTTGATCGTTATTTCAGAGCCTTCAAGCGGGATAAGCGTAAGGCGCAGTACGATGTCGCGGGCGATTTCAGCGTGAGTGAGGGGATGTTCTTCCAGAATCGCGTGTTCCGGCACCTCAAAACGGAAGAGGTTTTGAGGACGTTTTTTTGCGTCGTCCCACTCGTGGAGTCTCATAAAAAGCTCGCCGCTTTCCCCAATGGCGAAGCCATTCCTGCCGCTCTCCCATGTAAAATACGGATGGCGCGTTTCGGCGCGGGGATTGGCGCTCTTTATGTCAATGGGCATTTCAGCGGTAATTGCGGCCCGCTGGGGCGTCCTCACTTCAAAGGGACCGAGAGTCACCTGGGCGGCGCGTTTGGGAATAAAGGTGAATTGTACGGCGGAACGGCGCTCGCCGGCGGCGGTGGCGATAAGACGCGGTTCAACCCGCACTTCCTCAAGCGCAAGCTCTTCCGGAAATTCCGGCGGATGCACCAAGACGCCGGGTGGATAGGGGTAATCCACCAGAAAGGTGATTGTCCACGGGAGATTACTGACAGGCGAAGGGGATGAGAACAGTATTTCAAACCACCCGGCGTCCGTCTGATCCTCATCCGCAAGTCGCGCGGCATCCTCCGGCGGAGCGATTGCCGCCGGTGTCTCACCGGAAGCCGCGTCTTCTTGGGCGAAAAGAGAGCCACCTGGCGTTAAAAGACAGACTAAAGCGGAGCCTAGAACGCACGCCCTAGCGCACGCCCTAGCGCGCGTTCTAATGTAGATCAGGGCAAGACCTAATAATCCGGTCCATCTTCGGG
The DNA here is from genome assembly GCA_031254795.1 of Treponema sp. Lineage (GTDB taxonomy): Bacteria > Spirochaetota > Spirochaetia > Treponematales > Breznakiellaceae > JAIRKH01. The sequence continues at coordinate 954 of JAIRTS010000149.1, read as the reverse complement.
AGCATCTTCTATCCATTCCCTGCTTTTCCATTGCTGGCGCTCCTTTTCACGTAAATATTCAAACAACACGTTGGTTTCCGAGTTTTCCTGCTTTTGCCCTTCCCCGGTTTTGCTTTCAGAGGCGCTTTCGTCGTGGCGCCGCGCCGCAAGGCTCAACTCCAGATTCCGTTTCGCTTCGACGCGCCTCGGATTAACTTCCAGCGCCTGTCTGAAACGGACAACCGCCTCATCGTACTGTCCGTTCTCAAACGCAATGACACCGGAATTGTACCTGATGCGGTAGAGCAACTCCTGATGTTCCTGTCCGGGAGCGCCGTTGGCGGTTGTTTCCGCGTCTTTGAAACGCTCCAGCGCCGCTTCTCGTTCATCCAGCGAATGATACACGGCGCCGAGTCCGAATTCCGCGTAGGCTTTCGTTTCAGGATGCGAAGCCGCCTTGAGGTACGCGGCGATAGCCTGATTTGAAAACCCCCGCGTCTGGTAAAAGTTACCTTCCAATATGAACAATTTTCCGCTCAAATCTGAACAGGATGTTATAGAAAGGAGGAGAAGAATACAGAAAGCAGGCGTCGAACACCCCGCATACGCCCCGCGTTCGCCAGCTTTAATCATCGCTGTCTGTGTAAAACCGCGACGCGAAACGCGGGGCTGCCTTGAGCCGCGACACAGGGCGCAATCCGAAGGTTCGACGGGGCGTTAAACAAACTCTCCAAACAACGCTTTTTTTACTCATATTGACGCCATTATAGAAACAAATCCTTCGTTTTTCAATAGGCGCATCAGGGCGCCGCCTCACCGCGCCTCCAAATCAAACACGCCCTCGCCTCACAAACGGATCAGGCGGCTATAGCCCAAAGTCGCCCATAATCACGGTGATGTTTTCAACGGCGGACCGGGCGCGCAGCAAGGTTTGACACCTGCTTGGCGTTCTTGTTCACGCTGGCGGCCCACGCG
>JAIRTS010000110.1 GCA_031254795.1 Treponema sp. | reverse complement strand
CGCCGTTGATGGGTCATTTGCTTCCCACCAGACAGAGCCACTCGGCTTCCGCCGCAAGCTCGCCGCCAACATACGCCTTGCCCGCCTGCTTTATCATTTTGGCGGAGACTCGCAGGTTTTCTATCTCTGAACGGACTTCTTCTCCGGGACGCACCTGCCGCCGGAATTTCACCTTGTCAACAGACGCAAGAAAAAAGAGCGAATCCCCGCTCAGAACGCCTGTTTTCCGCAAGCCCGCGCCACCCGACTGCGCCATAGTCTCAATTAAGATGACGCCCGGAACCACCGGATATTCAGGGAAATGGCCGGCAAAGAAGAACTCCCGCTCTGTAAAAACGCGCCGCGCGACAATGTTCTTTTCATCCGCCGAAAGAATTTCATCCACAAATAAAAACGGCGCTCGGTGCGGCAAAAGCGCCTCTATTTCATCGCTCATGACTTTCTCCTTTTATGCCCCGCGCTTCTTGAAGACCACCACGCCGTTATGACCGCCGAAGCCAAGAGAACCGGAAACCGCAACGCTTATTTCGCCGTATTGGGCTGTGTTGGGAACATAGTCAAGATCGCATTCCGGATCAGGATGATCAAGATTGATGGTCGGCGGATAAAAACCACGCAGGATGGCAAGCACGCTGGCGACAGCCTCTATACCGCCGGAACCCGCGACGCAGTGTCCAGTCATGCTCTTGACGCTGGAAACCTTCATTTTGTAGGCGTGATCGCCGAAGGCATATTTTATCATTTTGGTTTCGGTTGGATCGTTTATTTCGGTGGAGGTGCCATGCGCGTTGTAGTACTGAACCTCTTCCGGCGCAAGACCCGCGTCCGCAAGCGCCAGCTTTATCGCCCTGCCGCCCCCCTCGCCGGACGGATCCGGCGACGTGATGTGATAGGCGTCCGCGCTTGCGCCGTAACCGGCGAATTCCGCCAAAATCGCAGCGCCGCGAGCAAGCGCGTGTTCCTCGCTTTCGATCACTATGACGCCCGCCGCTTCGCCGATCACAAAACCATCCCTGTCCGCGTCAAAGGGGCGGGACGCTTTTTCAGGCTCATTGTTGCGCTTGGTTGAAAGCGTTTTGAGCATCTGAAAGCCGCCTATACCGAATGGCACTATACACGCCTCGGTCCCGCCGGCGATGACAACGTCGCTGCGTCCGGCGCGGACAAGATCAAGCGCCTGTCCGAGCGCGTCCGTTCCGGACGCGCAGGCGGTGACTTGGGTAAAGGCGGGGCCTTTGGAGCCGAAAAGCATGGAAATAGCGCCTGCGGCTTCATTGCCGATCATAAGAGGAATGGTCAATGGCAACATGCGCCTGGGCCCCTGCCCAAACAATTTGCGGAACGATTCCGAGACGATCTCGAAACCGCCGATGCCGTTTCCCAACACAACGCCGGTTTTTTCGGCGTCACGCGCCAAACGCCTGCGCCCGTCTTCCCCATCTGAAAGAAGCCCGGCCTGCTCAAGCGCCTGAGACGCGGCCGCGACGGCGAACTGGGTGAATCGCGCCATTTTGCGCGCGTCTTTTTTATCCATCCACAACGACGGATCAAAATTTTTCACTTCGCCGGCGATTTTCACGTCGAAATCGGTTGTGTCAAACTGGGTTATATAACCAATTCCGCTCTTTCCGGCTTTCAGACTGTTCTCAAAATCAGCGATTGAATTTCCTATAGGGGATATAATCCCCATTCCGGTAATAACCACCTTCTTCATTGTACACCTCACTTCAAATAAGCGATCCGGTTTCAAAACGCGAGCCATGAGCCACGCGGGCCGGCCGGCTTTAAAACTGGCTATGGAAAAGCGCCTTGAGGAACCGCGCGGCTCCTGACGCTGTTTTTTCCCTGTTTTTCTTCTCATGCAAGGGCTTGTCTCAAAACCAGCGAACCGCGCGGCCCTGTATGGTCGCGAAGCAAGTTTTGGAACAAACCCGCATACCTACATAAACATCCCTCCGTCAACGGACAACACCTGCCCGGTGATATACGAAGAACTATCGGACGCCAGAAACAGCGCCGCTTCCGCGATGTCTCGCGGATCGCCGGCGCGTTTAAGTGGGATAGCGGCAAGCATGGCCTCCTTCGCCGCGTCCGGCATGGCGCTGGTCATATCGGATTCAATAAAGCCGGGGGCGATGACATTGACCCGCACCCCCCGGGACGCGGTCTCCCGCGCCAAACTTTTGGCAAGCCCGATAAGCCCGGCCTTGCTCGCCGCGTAATTCGCCTGGCCTCCATTGCCATGAACGCCCACGACGCTCGACATATTAATGATAGACCCCGCCCGTTTGCGGATCATATCGGCGGCTATCGCGCGGGCGACGAGGAACGCCGCGGTCAAATTGACATCAATCACTTTCTGAAAATCTTCAAGCGTCATTCTAAAAGAAAGCCCGTCTTTTGTGATGCCCGCGTTGTTCACCAGCGCGTCAAAACCGCCGGATTCTTTCAGCGCGTCTTTGACGATCCGCTCGACGCCCGCAAGATCGCTCAAATCCGCCACTATCCAATGGAGGCTTCCGCCTGATTTTTCCGCCGCTTTCGAGCGGCGCTCCTCAAAATCTTCCGGCAATTTCGTGCTTACGCCCCACACATCGGCGCCTTCCGCTAAAAACAAATCGGTTATAGACTTGCCTATGCCCCGGGACGCCCCGGTGACAAGGACTTTTTTGCTCTGCAAACGCATTGTCTTTCCTTACTTTGGTCAGTATTATGACATATTCTCTATTTTTGTCGCACACTGAATTATAGCTATTTGGGAAATAAAGTCAAGCGCGGGGAACAGCGGGAATCGCGCCGCTAGACGCGCCCGCTCAAAGCGCCGCTAACGCGCGGCTTTTGACACGGGGACAACCGAATAACCGGCGCTGACAAGAGCGTCAAGCAAGACGAAAATACGATTATACAAATAGGTGTCGCGGCCTCCCTGCAACAAGCCCAGCCGCACCGGAACAACGGAAGCGTCCCGCTTTTTCTCCATGATGGCCTCAATCATGCCGGACGCGCTTCTAAAAGGAAGCCCCAGCCGCAGAGCCTCCGCTCTGGTGACGGCGTCTCCGGGATCAACGTCTCTTTCAATCGTTTTATAACCCGAGGACAACGCGAATTCCTCTGTTTTCGGCGGCGCCGCGTAAAAAGGCGGATGCCAAAGCAAGGCCAGTTCTTTGCCGGTGGCGGCGAAAAATTCGTCCTCATTGCGGGCGAGACCCCGGGAAATAAAATCAGCGTCTATAATATACCGGGAGGTGGAAAGATCAAGCGGAGCGAAAAACAGAGACGCGGCCTCATGCCCCGCGTTGGCAATGCGCTTCGCGGCTTCAGGATACCGGCGGAGGCACTCGCCATTCAGAAAAAAAGTCGCTTTTATGTTGAAGAAATCAAGCGCGTCAAGCACATGGCCTAAACCGGTCGCGTCGTCATACAAATCAAAACACAGGGCGATGACGCCGCCTTCGGCAAAACCGCTTGAATCGCGGACGCGTATAAGGGGAGTTGTTCCCACCGATGTGATATTGCGTATCATAGGCAAATTTTCGTATATGCCCGACTCCTGCTTTTCGAGGTACACGCGGTAGCGCCCGGAAACAAGCGATGTGGGGCGCAGCACCGGCTCCTGCAATCCGGCCCACGCGAGACGCCCGTCGGTGACAAACCACTCCCCATTGTTTTGGGCGAGAATGCGGTTGGTCTCGGCCTCAAACGCGAAGCTGTCGGCGGAAGAAAGGCAAATGAGGTGATGGGTCGCGCTGTTGTCCTGATTGATATGGACGCGCTCAATGCGCTTTTCATCTCCGATGATAAAATCATCTCCCAGCCATATACAACTATACGTTGGCGCGTCGCTGACAGACTGTATTTTTCGCCACGCCACATAATCGTAAAGAACCGCGCCCTTTTTCCCCCAAAGCAACGCCCGCCTGCCGTCGGGGGAAAGCGCCGCGTTGTCCATGCCGGGAGACGCGAGCGGAACAAAAGACGCGCCCGCGACAGCGCCCGCCGAAGATCCCGCCAACGCGGCGGCGTTCAACCGGTACACGCTTTGATCGGTTCCATTGCGCGCGAAGATCGTTATGATATTGGCTGACGACCAAAGCGCCGTGACGCCTCTGCTCATCTCCGGCAACTGGAGGCAGGGCAGGGCCGTTCCGCCCGAGACGCCAAGCGGATAAAAAAAGAGCGTGCGATTCACGCGATTCGCTTTGGAAATGAGCAGGGAATTGGCGTCGGGCGCTATATAGAACTCGTCAAAATCAGGATCAAAGACAAAAGGAAGCGTTCCCGATGGATATCCGATTTCCATGAAATCGCGATACATGGAACGGAAAAACACCTCCGAGCCTTTGATGCGGTACACTGTGGATCCATTGATATAGAAAAAATCGCCCTCTTCTTCCCACGCCACGCAGGAGACGCTTCCTTCCCCTATCAAACGGTACCGCTCCTCCACATGAGGCGGCGCGACTGGCGCGGCCGCCGTGGCTGGCGCTTGATAATAGTACAGTTTTCTATCGCGCTCATAGATGAACGCCCGCGAATCCGGGCTCCACCGGACGGGAAACGCGCGATCCGATTTCTCCACGCGGGAAGCCACAAGGGTCTTCGCGCCCGAGCTGATATGTATAAGCACAAGGTCGCCATAGGCCGCGCTGACGCTTTCAAGCGACACGAGCCATTTTCCGTCTTTTGAAACTTCGGCGTTTTTAATGGAGAGCGCGGAAACATCTGAACGCTCGATAAAAGACGGATGCTCTTTAAACAACACCGGAACCCCGCCGGCGACCGGAATGCGAGTCCACCCGAAACTATTCCGCACAAGAATCATCCTGCCGTTTTCGAGCAAATCAATGTTTTGGGGAAACGCGGTGAGTTGTTTTACGCTTAAATCGGCGAGCATGGACACGAACAGGGCGTTTTCTTCGCGGACGCTGTTATAACTGTCCGCCCTGAAGAGCGCCCTGCCATCGTTTGATATGTCAAGCCCGCTAAAACGTATTTTCGCGGCCCCGCTAGCGGGCGCCGCGTTTATAAGGCAAAAAAAGAGAAGAGGCGCAATAAGACGATTTTTGTACGCAATGATCATTCTATTGCGCGCAATAGAATGATCATTGCGCGTCATAACGCCGCAAAAACACGTCAAGTTCCTTCTCCATGTTCACCAGATCAGCTTCCATCTGCGCGAGCCGGGTAATAGAATACTGTCCTTTTTTCCCTAACAAGCGCTCGCATGTCTCATCTAAAATTGTCTCAAAAGAAGCGCTGCCTGAATGTATGATTGGCTCTCTTATCATGTTTCGTCTCATTTTGTCTCAAGTCGCGCGCAAAACTAATCCGAGCTATCGTTGGACATATCAGCGGTCTGGGCGGAAAGACCGGATGCCACTGCGCTTTCAGTGTCAAAAGCCTTTATAAAGGTTGCCATCGCAATAAAGGCTATGAGTATTAGAACAAGTTTGCGCATAACGCCTCCAAAATTTTATTGTTCCGCGAGCGTGATGCCCGCGCAATTCGGGATTTGACTGATTATATCATATCCGCAAAAAAAATCAAGCGGCAAACCGCCTTAAAAGCGGCCGTACGGCGGCGCGGCGTGAGGCGCGGCGCCCTTTCGCCCGGAAGTTTCGCCCGGTGAAAAACCCCCGCTTCCTCCCCTGACACGCCCGGGACGCCGCCATCGCGTTTTTCCCCGTCTGTCTTTCGGACTTTGGCGGCTCGCGCGATACGCGGCACCAAACCCCTTGAGGCGGCCTGTGTCAATTGAAAAAACCGCGCCCCGTGTTGACACGGTACGTGTGTTGACACGCGCCGTGTTGACAAAAGCCGCGCGACACGCTATAGTGTTATATATGAACATGCCTGTGTTGCGTTTCAAAACAGTCGCAGTAACGAGCGGCGCCCGCCGCCCAACCGGCGCATACTGCGCGGCCGCGTGTCGCGCCGCATACGCAACGGCGCATGCCGGGCAGTTTGACGCCGTGGGCGCCATTGCGGCCATGCCCCCCCCCCCCCCCGCA
>JAIRTS010000050.1 GCA_031254795.1 Treponema sp. | reverse complement strand
GGAAATGGATAATATTGTAACAGGTTTTGTATATATTGATTCTTACAGACCGGGAAGAACGGCGTTAAAACAAACCGCCGAAATCAGTTATTTTGTTGACAAAAATTACAGGAGGAGAGGGATAGGAAGAAAATTAATTGGATTCATGGAATCGCAATGCAATGATTTAGGCATAAAGACATTATTTGCAATAATAATTGACAGTAATGAGGCAAGTATAAAATTAATAGAAAAATGTGGATATAAGAAATGGGGCCATTTGCCTAAGATTGCAATCTTTGATAATATAGAGACGGGACATTTGTATTATGGGAAAAGAATAGCGTTATAAGGCTGTTTCAAAACTAATTGACCGTGCGCTAACGTTCCCGGCATAGCCGGGGCATGGTTTTGGACCAGCCTTCAGTTTTTTGCAGTTACTCATCTTTTTTTGCTTCCCCTTAAAAATCAGACATTTTACCGTTTTTTTTCTCCGGCAGGGGCTGATACCCTGTACCCATGAACAACAGAATCCGGGTGCAGCCCCCGCCCTAAAGGGTTGCCAGAAGTGATTGAAGACGCGCCGCCTCACGCATGGAAATAGCGGCGTGAATACTGGAATTGGCCGCCGACTTATAGGCGACACGGCTAATTCACCGGACGCGCGTCCGTGAGCGCCGAGGTGGAGTACAGTTGATCTTCCGCCCATAACGCCGCTGATTTGACATTTGAGTTGAATTTCAGGTCCGCTATGGCTCCCCGCAGGGCGGTCGTCCGGATAGTCTGAACGTAATTGCCCTCCTCGTTATAGCCGAGGAAATAATTCGCCGGATATTTTGAATCAATGACATAGTTTCCGTCCGCGACGCTCAGCGAAGGAAACGGAAAGCGCGGCTGCGCCGGGGGATCGAAGGAGACGTTGCGCACAGCCTCTTCGCCGGCTTTGTTGATCAACACAGCGCGGTACAGTCCGCGAGGCAACGGCTCTTCGTCAATCATAGCAATGCTCCTGCTTCCCAGCCATGTCTTGCCGTCCTGCTGAAGCGCTATCCAGTCCCGCTCCGAAAGATGCCAGCGCAACCCTTCGCGCTCATGGTACAAATAGAGTTCGTCAAGGTTTTCCACTCCATCTTCATCGTTTGCAAGAACAAAAAAAGAAAAACGCTCTTTTACAACGCCGTTTTCCTGCAAATACACAACCCGCATAACGGCGTACGATATCTCTGGTTCGGTGCGGGTGCAGGCGGCGAGAAACAACAACAGAAACGCTCCATAAAGAAGCGGCTTATTTTTCATAGCGTTGGTACAGTATAAACGCTCGCCCGCTCTTTTGCAAGACCGCGCGGCGCGTCAAGAAAAAGGTCGCCGAAATTACAACGAGGACGCTCTATGAAGGGCAAAAGCAAAACGGGCGATAACAGGGAATACAGACCCCGCTGTCAAAAGGCGGGGAAAAAGCCGACTATTCTTGTTCTCAAATGGGGCGTCTCAGGGGCATTGAAAATCTGTTTGCTCATTGCAACGATTGCCGCCGTTTCAACGAGCGTTCCTTTGCTTTTTGCTCTCCGGGAACAAATCCCCGCCAGGCGGCGGGGCGGTTCATTTTTACGGATCGAGCTGGGGCGAAGTCTCGGGGTAGAGAATAAGAGTCGCCGGCCCGTGGGGAAGCAGCCTAATGCAGATGTCCTTCATGTCTTCAGTCCTCACCGCGCCGTACAAATCCGGGCGTCTGTCCAGAAAGCTCAAAGGCTGATTGAAGATCGCCACGAGATTGGCGTAATAGTTGGCGATATAACTGTTTCGTTGAATGGCGCTTTCGTGAGACTTTTTCAGGGCTTCAACCGCCTTGGCGAACGTGTCGCTGTCAATCTCTCCCCTGCTTATCATCTCTATCTGACGCGACACTTCGGCGATTAGTTCCTCGACCCGGACGGGATCGCAGGAAAACTCGATTTCCATCGCCAACTCGCCGGGAGGCGGCAGGGCGTTAAGGGAGAAGTCTACCCAAATGGAATAAACCCCGCCCAGTTTTTCGCGGATTTCCTCGGTAAGCCTGATGTCAAGATATTCGCTTAACACCAATGCCGTTATGCTGTCTGAAATGTCAAAGGTTTCGGGCGCGATCCAAGCCTGAAAGACAATGCTTTTTTCCTCGCGCCCTTTGTAAATATGTCTTAGGGTTTTTTGAGGACGGTTGATGACGACATCAGGAAAGCCGCTTGCGGGATCCCCGGCCGGAATGGACGCTAGGTAGGTTTCCACATAAGGACGCATAAGGGCGATGTCCAGGTTCCCGACGAACACAAAGGTACAGCCCGCGGGATTGAGCGCCTGCGCGAGGAACCGGCGGGCTGTGGCGATATCGAATTTTTCCAGATCTTCAAGCCGCGCTGGAATAAACCGGTAATCATCGCCATAGAGAAGCCTGTACACTTCCTCGTAGAAAACTTCTTCGGGGTTTTCCCGCGCCCGGATCAAACTGGTCCGGTACTGATCGATGACGACCGTAGCCGCGTCCGCGTCAATGCGGGACTGGGTGAAGCTAAGGTACACAAGTTCAAACAGGCTTTTAAGGTCATCCGAGGTGGAGGAGGCGTTGAGGGAGCGGAGCAGTGGAAACGTGGAAAACGACATGGACACCTGCTTGCCAGCCAGTTTTTGCGCCAGTTCCGTTCGCGAATACGGACCCACACCCGACGCGAGAGCCATTTCCGCCGCCAGCCTCGCGGAAATAAAATCGGTTTCGGGGACAGCCGCCGTTCCCCCGGGCGCCAGGGCGTACAGCGCTATCTCGTTGTTTTTATTGGCGGTCGGTTTTAATATGATCCGCGCGCCGTTGCTTAATTCCCAGATCACGGATCCGGTTTCAGCGTCCACAGTTTCGCCTGTAATAGAACCCGGCGCGGGATCCTCGTCAAGCAGTTCTCCTGAAATTTCAACATTCACAGGCCTTGCAATTTTCGCCTTTTCAGCCTCGGCGATAATCTTCCGTATTTCCGCTTCGCCGGGAAGATCGGCGCGTTCCTGCTCCGGTCCGATGATAACAACCGTAAGATCGCCGGTATTATAATAACTTTTAACCCGCCGGCCGAGTTCTCCGGCGCCGATCCCCGGCAGGAGCCGGGTGACCGCGTCAAGCTCCCATTCCGCGTCCGGGGCGCTCGCCCCCTGGAGAAAATGCCGGACAAGAGCGGAAACATAGGTTCCGGACTCTTGCCTATCCTTCTCGAAAACCGCTTTGGAGAGGGTCGAAAGCAGGGAACGCTTCGCCCTGTCTATTTCCGCGTTGGTAAAGCCGTATCGAACGAGCGATTCTTTTTGCCGCATAATTTCCGCGAGACTTTCCCTGATAGCGCCCGGTTTGGCGATAGCGGTGAGCGTGTGGAAATTGGATTCCTTCCCGTACCGCGTGTCCCAGGCCCCGGCACCGGAATACGGCGTCTCCGGTTTTAACACGGCTTCGTCAAAGCGTTTGGAAACCATCTCCGCGATAAGGTAATCCATAACACTGTCGCGGTAGGCTTCAAGCGTTCCCGCCAGCGGACGGGGAACACCCTTGTAATAGGCGTCGACGCGGGTGTAGGTGAATTCCGGATCCGTGATGATCTCCGAGCGGAAATTGCCTTTGCGGGGAGCGGGAAGCTCAAAGTCCGGCCGGTCAAGAACGCCCGCCGGGGGCGGCGCCGTAAAATGCGACGACAATTCCGCTTCCAAGGCATCGGCGTCAAAGTCGCCCGCCAGAATCACCGCCATATTATCGGCGCGGTACCACTTCCGGTAAAAGCGCTCCAGTTTGGAAGCCGGCGCGTTCATGATAATTTCGGGGAGTCCGATGGGAAGCCGCTCCGCGTAGAGCGAACCCTCCAACAAAAACAGCGTAAGCCTGCGCCAGACCCGTTCCATCGCGCCAAGCCTGGACCGGTACTCCTCAATAATGACAGGACGCTCCTCGTCCACATCCTCCGGGTCGAAGGCGACGGCATAAGTCCAGTCGTCGATCACAGCGAGGGCGTTGGCGGGGATGCGTTTTATCCCATCCTCGCCCGTTTCTACCGGCGCTTCAATGCCGAACACCGTTTCGTCATAACTTGTATAGGCGTTCACGTCCGGGCCGAAACGCATGCCCAGGGAACGGAGGTAATTCAGCAGTTCCAACTTGGGGAAACGCTTTGTTCCATTAAAGGCCATGTGCTCCACAAAATGCGCCAAGCCCTGTTCGTCATCAGTTTCCAAAATGGAACCCGCATTGACGGCGAGAGTCAAAAACGCGCGGTTTTCCGGGCGGGCGTTTGGCACAATATAGTAGCGCAGCCCATTGGGGAGGGTTCCTGTCCGCAACCCGTCCATGAGCGGCACGGGATCGGACGGTTTTCCAAGTCCGCCGTAAATGTCGCTTTTCCCGGCGGACAATCCGGCGCAACCCGCGACGCTGGCGGAAAGAACCAAAGAAACAATGCATGCGATAAGGGTATACCGCAAAACGGCGTGATTTTTTACGATTGATTTCATATTCATGATCGCATTATAGGATACGCAAATAATAAAAGCAATAGCCCGAACGAGACATCGAAAAA
>JAIRTS010000283.1 GCA_031254795.1 Treponema sp. | reverse complement strand
GATCATGGCCTTTCATTATTACGTCAGCAATGAGACACCCCGCCCTGAAGAGCGGATAACTAGACCTCACTGCGAATAAAGAATCCCCGGAGCAAGCTCCGGGGTATTTAAGATTTCTCCTTGAAATATTTGCGTATGTGGGGGAACAAATCCCCCACACCCCCAGTTTTCCGGAGCAAGCTCCGGGGTATTAAACCATGAAGATTTTAATAAAGAATCCCCAGAGCCAAGCGGCGAGGTGTTAAATCAAAAGGGCTGCTATGCTCTAATAAAAAACAATGTTTTCAAAACCTCGCTTTCAACAAGAGGCTTTTCCATTTCCATTCAACCGGCCCCCGTTTCGCCCGCCCGGAAAGCATTTCTTTTATACTATAAAAGGCTTCATCGCCCAATTCCCGCGCGATGAACGCGCCCCAGCTTGATTTTTCCTTATTGAACCACGCCGCCACATCACGTTCGGTAAGAAGGCGCTCTTCTTTTTGATCAATCTGCGTGATGGACACGGAAAAACCGGTTTCAATGAAAGCGGCTTCGAGCGTTTGAGCGTTCCAGAGCAGTTCCGGTTTGTTTTCCTCAGAGGTAAAAAACGCCTGTTCCGCTTCGGCGAGTTTTTCCACCGTCTTTGACGCCTCCGGCAGAGGCACTTCAACTTCCGCGTCAAGGATGGAGGAAATTTTCCCGCCGAGCGCGGGCGGGGATTGCAAGGCGACGACAACGCCTGTGGGGGCGAGCAGCCTGCGGCATTTTTGCGCAAATTCGGCGAACGCCGCCGCGCCGCCGCCTGTCCGCCGCCACGGTTCGCGTGTCAGGATGTAGTCAAACTGCGCGCAGGAAAACGCGGCGCGGGCTTCGTCCGGCGAGGGGATGGCGCCTGTCTGTATGAGGGGGCGTTCGGTTTCGTCAAGGGTTGACGCGTAGCCGAGCAGGATAGACTTCGCCGCTTCATCACGCACACAGGCCGCGGACAAGCCTTCCGGCGCGCGGCGGAGGGCTTCCCAAAGGAGGAGTCCATCGTCCGCGTGAGCGATGAAGACGCGGCTGTGGCGTTGAATCGAACATTGCCTCAGAATAAGGTCCCTGTCCCGCAGGAGCAGGGCGCTTCTGCCGCCGGAAAGCCGCTTGAACCAGCCTTCCCTGCCTTTTGACACCGCCGACCATGTAAGCGCATCCTCGCGCGCGGCTCCGCTCTTGTCGCTGTCGAGTAAGACTGCGGCTTGAATTTCCCGCTTGCGAAGCGTCTCTTCCCGAATTTTGCCCTCGTAGCCAATCGTTGAGGGCGTGTAAAACGTTTTCCCCCGCAACGTCGCGGGCAGGTACTGTTGCGCAACCCAATGATCGCGGTAAGCGTGCGGATAGAGGTAGCCTTCTCCATGGCCAAAACTCTCTCTGTCCCGGTTCGCGTCCCGCAGGTGGTTTGGCGGCTCGGCCTGCTCCTTTTCGACTTCCTTCATGGCGTCAAAAAAGGCCATCGTCGAGTTGGACTTGGGCGCGGTCGCCAAGTAGAGGCAGGCGTGGGCGAGGGGAAAATTGCCTTCGGGAAACCCGATGCGATCAAAGGCTTCGGCGCAGGAAACAACCACCGAAAGGGCGTGTGGATCGGCCAATCCCACGTCTTCGCTCGCCAGAATTATCATGCGCCTGAAAATGAAAGACGGATCTTCCCCGGCTTTCACCATTTTCGCAAGCCAGTACAGCGCCGCGTCGGGATCGCCGCCCCGTACGCTTTTGATAAACGCGCTGATGACATCAAAATGATAGTCGCCGTCGCGGTCGTACAGCACGACCCGGCGCTGTATGCTTTGTTCCGCCGCCTCAAGGCTCACGTAAATCGCGGCGCCTTCAGGAGGCGGCCACGCGGACGGCGTGGTCTCAACGGCAAGCTCAAGCGCGTTGAGGAGACTCCGCGCGTCCCCGCCCGCCACTTCCACGAGGTGATCCAACGCGCCTTCTTCAAACGTCACCCGCCACGCGCCGTAGCCGCGCTCTTTGTCAGCCAGAGCGCGCCGCGCCGTCTCAAAAAGCCCTTCCTTGTCAAGGGATTTAAGCTGGAAAATGCGGCTCCGGCTGACCAGAGCGCGGTTCACCTCGAAAAAAGGATTTTCGGTGGTCGCGCCGATAAGAATGATGACGCCGTTTTCCACCCAAGGGAGGAGGGCGTCCTGCTGCGCCTTGTTCCACCGGTGAACCTCGTCCACAAAAAGAATGGTCCGCGTGCCGTAGAGGTTTCTTCGTTCGGTCGCCCGATCAACGGCTTCCCGCACGTCTTTGATGCCGGTAAGCACCGCATTGAGGCTTTCAAACGTGGATTTTGTGGTGTTGGCGATGACGCGGGCCAGGCTGGTCTTGCCAGTTCCCGGAGGGCCGTAAAAGATAAGCGAGGAAATTCTGTCGGCTTGAATAGCGCGGCGCAAGAGACGCCCCTGCCCCACAATGTGATCTTGTCCGATGATGTCGTCCAACTCGCGGGGGCGCATACGGTCGGCAAGGGGGCCTGCGGCGCGATTCGCCGCGCTGAAAAGCTCGTTCAGCGGGATGCCTCAGTCTTCGGCGTTCCAGACGTTGTTTCTGTAGGACCAGAG
>JAIRTS010000226.1 GCA_031254795.1 Treponema sp. | reverse complement strand
ACGGTCAACCCCAACACTGGACTCGTCGAGCCCTCTTGTGATAGGATTCAGGGGACAAAAAAGGCTTGAAAAGTGTTACCGATGTTTCCATACAAAAGTGTTGCCTATGTCAAAAGGTCGCACCAGATACTTATACACCTCTCCGCCAGCGCATCTCGCTCGGCCGGGGTGTCAAACCGGAAATATCCCACCGTCTTCCGTACCGCATCGTAATTCTTCTGTCCCCGAATACGGACTCGTTCCGGTCAGGGTCTTGCAAAACTGCCCCGAAAAAGTGGCTCTGCGTCGCCGCATGGACCGCAGGGAAACGCCCGCCGCCCGAATCGCGCTTATCCCCCGAAGTTCCAAAGACTTCCGCGCCGGCGCAAGCGGCCGGTCTATCTGGGCTCCGCTGACCCTTGCCAGCGGAGCCTTATGTTCATCGCTGACGCCGCAGTCAGGCTCTTTCGACGCAACCAGAAAGTCTATGATGCCCCGTATCAGAGGCGCCGGTAGTTTGCAACATGGCCCTCGCCCGTGATCCTCCCAGTTGCGCTTCAAGAGAGCCACAAACCCCTTGTCCTGACACCGTGACGCCCCCCTCTCGCGTTTCCCCGGATCCCGCTTCTTTCGAGGAAGCCGGATTTCCGGCGCGACCCTTTGCCCCCAATCTCAACCCTCCGCTTCTTCCTATAGTTTGAAAGCACGTGGGCAAGATATGCCCGGTTCAGTCCGGTCGTCCCGGTCGCCTCGCCAAGGATATTCCCCTTCTCTCGCTTTCCCGCCCGCTGATAATGCCTGAAATGCGCCTCAAAATCTCCCCTCTGGCTTTCATCCCTAGCCTCATTTGTTCCACGCTCCCGTGGAACCAGTATAGTTTTGGCTAAGTTTTTAGTTTTGAGGCATCACAGAGGAAGAGAAGAAATGAGACTGTTCCAAAACTAACCCGAACTTACGTTCGCAAACGTAACGAGCGTTTTGGAACAGGCTCAATATAACAGGCGCCGGTCGCTTAACGAACCTCCCCGCGTTTCCCAATAAATAAGACGGATCGTCCTTGCCTCTTTCCCATTACGCGCATATGCGCCAAAACGTCTGTAGCCAGGCGGCGGCGCAAACAGCGGCTTCTCCTCCTACTCCACTTCCATGTCATGAAAAACAACTCCTATGTTGATTATTTTCCCTTTGTGATCTACTATTCATTTATATGGCTGTTAAGAATGCAAAATCGCCGCAGGCAGGCGGCAACGCAAGCAGCGCGGTTTATGATGAATCGAAAGTAAAAACCCTTTCCTCACTTGAACATATCAGACTGAGGACAGGCATGTACATAGGGCGGCTCGGCGACGGATCCAATCCTGACGATGGCATTTATGTGCTTCTCAAAGAAGTGATTGACAACGGCGTCGACGAATTCATCATGGGAAACGGAAAGACTATACAGGTGGAGGTGAAGGACGGAACCGTCGCAGTACGGGACTTCGGACGAGGCATACCGCTTGGCAAGCTCGTTGAGTGCGTGTCCGTGATCAACACCGGCGCGAAGTACAACGATGACGTGTTTCAGTTTTCCGTGGGATTGAACGGCGTCGGCGCCAAGGCGGTGAACGCCCTGTCTTCGCATTTCCGCGTCATGTCCATGCGGGACGGCGAATTTGCGGAAGCCGTGTTCGAGCGCGGCAAGCTGTCGCGCAATAAAAAGGGCAAAATCAAACCTTCGGCGCATGAGGACTTGCGGCAAAACGGCACGTACGTTGAGTTTACGCCCGACGCGGAAGTTTTCGGGGCATACGAGTTCAATCTGGAATTCATTGAAAAGCGAGTCCAAAATTACGCATACCTCAACACCGGACTCACACTCACCCTGAACGGACAATCTTACGCGTCGGATCACGGGCTTCTTGATCTTCTGACCGAAGAAACCGGCGAAGAAAACCTGTATCCGCTGGGGTATTACAAGGGCGAGCGGCTTGAATTCGCCTTCACCCATACGAACAGCTACGGCGAAGAGTATTTTTCTTTTGTCAATGGGCAGTTCACCTCGGACGGCGGCGTCCATCTGTCCGCTTTCAAAGAAGGTTTTTTAAAGGGCATACAGGCGTTTTTTAAAAAAGACTACAAGAGCGAAGACATCAGGGACGGCGCCATAGCGGCGGTCGCCATTAAAATAAAAAACCCGGTCTTTGAAAGCCAGACAAAGAACAAGCTCGGCAATTCCGATATACGCGCGCCCATGGTGCAGGAAGTGAAAACCGCCGTCGAAGACTGGCTCCACAAAAACATTGAAGCGGCGAAAAAACTTGAGCGGAAGATCATGGCAAATGAGAGCCTCCGCACGGAACTGAACGTGGTGAAAAAAGAAGCCCGCGACGCGGCGAAGAAGATCGCCCTCAAAATACCCAAACTCAAGGATTGCAAGTACCATCTTGAGGATGGAGAGCGGGGCAAAGACTCAACGATTTTCCTCACGGAGGGCGATTCCGCGGCAGGTTCTCTGGTGAGCAGCCGCGATGTCATGACGCAGGCCATTTTTGCGTTGCGGGGCAAGCCGGAAAACATGTACAGCAAGAAACGAACGGCGATCTACAAAAACGAAGAACTCTACAATATGATGATGGCCATGGGCATTGAAAACGACCTTTCCTCTCTTCGTTACGCGAGGATCGTGATAGCGACAGACGCGGATTTCGATGGCTTTCATATCAGGAATTTGCTTCTCACCTTCTTCCTTTCGTATTTTGAGGAGCTGGTGACAAACGGGCGCATTTTTATTTTGGAGACCCCGCTCTTCCGGGTGCGCACCAAAAAGGAAACGCTGTACTGTTACACGGAAAAAGAACGCGACGCCGCGATGAAAAAACTCGGCGCGCAAAGCGAAGTGACCCGTTTCAAAGGCTTGGGTGAAATCAGCCCCAGGGAATTCGGGCAGTTTATCGGGGAGAACATGCGCCTCGTGCCGGTTTCCGTAAATCAGATCAAGCTCATTCCGCAGGTGCTCGCTTTCTATATGGGGAAAAACACGCCGGATCGCCGCGAGTACATAATGAACAACCTCGTCGCAGACATGTAGGCGCGGGCTATGGAAAAAAAGAAAAAAAGACGCGCGGCATCTATACAAATGTCGCTTTTTTGCGTCTGCGTCCATCTGTGCCTTTTTTCCTGCGCGACGCCTGAAAAGCCGCCGGCGCAACTGCATTGGATCCCGGCGCCCGCTCCCGCGCCCCCGATCCAAACTGCTTCCGTTGTAAGTCAGAAAAGCGACGCGTTTCCAGAATGGGCGCAGGCGTACCTTGCGGGAGGTTCGCGCGGAGTGGAACGCCTGTATGCGTACCGGAGCGCGTATATTTTTATTAAGGAAAACAGGGGAAGCAATAAGGATGCCCTTATGCAATGGGCTTCACATTTTTCAGTGGAGCGGGAATTTCCCCGGATGGTCGCAAAACGGGTTCAAAACCGGCTTGAAAGAAGCGTCAAAACCTATCCTGATTACGAATACGGCGTTTTTTTTGAAAACGCAGTCAAAGCTTTTTCAGACGCGCATTACAAACATGCCGTTAAATTGGATGACTTTTGGTTTGAAAGATTGATTTCTGTGGAAGACGATGTGGAAGTCAACCGCCGTGAGTTTCTCTTTCTCATCATTGTCGCCATTGAAAGAAGACGGCTCGTCGATCAGATCAACGCCGTTTTTTCCACTATTCCGCTTATTCCCGAACCTACAAACGCCCAGTTTAACGTCATATCCCATGTAAAAAGCGCTTTTTTCACGGGGTTTTGACAACGCGCCGCTCCGCGGGCGCCAACTGATTGAAACATGCGCCGGTTTTAGGTATACTTTTCCCATGAAGCTCCACCGCCCGAAACGCAGCCCTTTTGACGACTCAAGCGCGTCAAGCGACATCGCTTTTCTTCTCATCATTTATTTCATTGTAATCGCGGGCTTTAACGTGAATAAGGGGTTCCTCATGGATCTGCCGGCGAAAGACTCAACGCGCCTCCTTTTAAAAGAAGAACTGTTGCGTTTCGAAATGAGCGATTCCGGCGCCATTCTTTATGATGAAAAGCCGCTTGCCCAGACAGAGGTGGAAACGCTGATCCGCTCGAATTTGGCGGCGCAGCCAAATCTTGCGGTGGCGCTTGTCATTGCGCCGGCCGCGCCGTGGCAAAGCGTTGTGTCCTTTGTGGAGCTCGCGCAAAAATTGCAGGTGGATTCATTTTCTTTTTCCATGATGCGGCCATGAACATCAACCGAAGCCGGCGGCAGAGCCGAAGGCGTTTTATCATTCCGCTCAACTCCATGTCCGATGTGGCGTTTCTCCTCCTCATTTTCATCATGCTGGTCTCCCTTATCAACTACCGGAAAGAAGTCAAAGTCGAGTATCCTGAGGCTGAAACCGCAAAAAAAACAAGCGCGGAAAAAAACCTCGAAATCTGGATCGATGTACAGGGCGGCTTATACCTCAATGGAGACGCGAGCGATCTCCGCGCCATTGAGGACAGCGTCATCGCAACCTACCAGAAAGCGCCCGAAACCAGGATTCACCTTATCGCGGACAAAAACACCCGTTTTGAACGAGTCGACGCGGTGTTGCAAATGTTGCAAATCCTCCAGTACCGCGTGGTGAGTTTTGTCGCAAAATAGGACGCGGTCCGGCTGGCGCGACTTTTTTTTCCCTACATGTAGTGAAGTCTTTCCGCAAGATAATGGAGTTTTCATTGCATGTAATGAAAGCTTCCCGCAATGTAATAGTTTTTTCCCTACATGTAATGAAGTCTTTCCGTAGGGTAATGGAGTTTTCCTTACATGTAATGAAGTCTTCTCTCAAGGTAATGAAGTTTTCCTTACATGTAATGAAGTCTTCTCTCAATGTAACAGGTTTTTCCCTACATGTAGTGAAGTCTTCCCTCAGGGTAATGGAGTTTTCATTACATGTAGTGAAGTCTTCCCTCAGGGTAACAGGTTTTTCCCTACATGTAAGGAAGTCTTTCCGTAGGGTAATGGAGTTTCCATTACATGTAGGGAAGTCTTCCCGCAGGGTAATGGAGCTTTCCTTACATGTAATGAAGTCTTCCCGCAATGTAATAGTTTTTTCCCTACATGTAAGGAAGTCTTTCCGTAGGATAATGGAGTTTTCATTGCGGGTAATAGAGTCTTGCCACAGCGAAAGTTTGTGTTGTTCGTGGGCAAAGCTTCCCAAGCGCGTAGCCAACCAGCGCGAATTTTTTATATCCCTTTAAGGCCAGGCAAAAGCTGGCGCCGGAACGGCCGGTGAACCGCGCCGTCAGTTGTCCCGCCTCCGCATTGACAAAACAACTCCACACAATCGAATGCGAGCCGCCGGTTTGAAAAAACAATTGGCAATATCGCCGGACACTCCAACATAACTGCCGAATCACCGCGCGGATCGACGCGCGAACGTTACGCTTCCGGTTTCAAAAGAGCGACTCAACCCTCTTCGCATAATCGCGCAAAGAGGGTATGATACATCCATGATCAATGCAACCTATTTTTTTATAACTGACGAGACAAACCCATATAAAAACATCGCGCTTGAGGCGTTATTGCTTGAAACGCTTCCCGCTGACACAGCGGGGTTGTATTTGTGGCAGAATCGGCGCGCTGTGGTCATCGGGCGGAATCAGAACGCATGGAAAGAATGCCGCGTCGAAGAGCTTGAGCGTGACGGAGGCTTCCTCGCCCGGCGGCTTTCCGGCGGCGGCGCGGTGTTTCATGACATGGGCAACCTGAACTTCACGTTTCTGGTTCCAAAAGACGAGTACAACCTCGACAAGCAGACCGATGTGATTCTACAGGCTGTGCGGAACGTCGGCGTTGAGGCGCGGAAAAATGGACGAAACGATCTTGAAATGGATGGACGGAAGTTTTCCGGCAACGCGTATTACCAATCAGGCAAAAACGCCTTCCACCACGGAACCCTGCTGGTGAACGCCGATATTGACGCGGCTTCAACATATCTTTCCGTTTCACAGGACAAAATCAAGGCGAAGAGCGTAGAGTCCGTCAAGCGGCGCGTCATCAATCTGACTGAATGCGTTCCGAATTTGACCATTCCTGCGTTGAAAACGGCGCTTGTCGAGGCGTTTGACGCGGTGTATGGGGGACGAAGCGAGCGTTTAACCCTTGATTCTGCGGCGGATGATTTTTTCGGAGCGTCAAATGACCCGAATGCGCCGCATTCGCCAAATCGCGCCGTATTTTTGGAATGCATGGAGCGCCGTCTAAGCTGTTTGGAAAAGCAATTCGCCGATCCCGCGTGGAAATACGGCAAGAATCCGCCGTTCACCTGCGCGTCTTCAGGCCGGTTTCCGTGGGGTGGAGTCGAAGTCGCGCTTAATGTCGAGCGCAACGTCATTACGGAGGCGGCGGTGTTCTCGGACGCCATGGACGAGGCGTTCATCCTTGAACTTGCGCCGTGTCTCAAAGGGATGGATTTTACCCGTACCGCAGTTCTTGAAGCGCTCGCGGCGCATTTTGCGAACAGCCCCACGCGGCTCGCCTTTTGCGGCGATGTTGTTGATTTGATTTTTGAAGACAGGTAGGAGGTGGTCAATGAAATTCGATCTTCTTGTTATTGGTTCCGGTCCCGCAGGGTACGCGGCTTCAATCAAGGCGCGAAAAGCCGGGCTTTCAGTGTGTCTTGTTGAAAAGGCTCTGGCAGGCGGCGTCTGTCTGAATCGCGGTTGCATTCCGACAAAGGCGTTGCTGTACAGCGCTTCGCTCCACCGCAAAGCGGCTGAAGCCGCGCCGTTTGGCGTTCATGGCGCCGTCTCGTTTGATTGTACGGAAGTTCAGCGGCGCAGGCGGGAAGTCGTCGAATCTATCCGCGCGAATCAGATCGCGTTTATCGAAAAAAGCGGCGTGACGCTTGAGCGGGGGAGCGCGCGTATTGAGAGCGCCGGGGATGACGGCAAGACAATTTCAATCGCCGGGGATGACGGGAAGCGTAAGACCGTCCGCGCGGAGCGCGTCCTCATCGCCACGGGAACCAAGCCGGCGCTCATCCCGGTCGCCGGTTGCGATCTTGACGGCGTTTTTACGAGCGACGATCTGCTCGGCGACAATGGACGGTTGTTTGAAAGATGCTTTCCCGCGTTGACCATCATTGGCGGCGGAGTCATCGGCATGGAATTCGCCAGCATTTACAGCGATTTCGGCGGAAAGGTCACTGTCATTGAAGCGTTGCCGCGTGTGTTAGCCAACATGGACAGGGAAGTAAGCCAGATCATCACCATGATCCTCAAAAAACGTGGCGTGAACATCATTACGAACGCGCTGGTTGAAAGGTTTGAAAAGGCCGAAGCGAATTGGGAAGGGGAGTTGTCCTGCCTTTTTAGAAAAAATTCCGACGCGCCGGAAACGCCGCCTCAATCCGTCGCGTCGAACGCGGCGCTTGTTGCGGCCGGGCGGAAGCCGGAGACGGACGGACTTTTTTCGCCGGATTTTTCCGGCGCCATTGCATTAACCGAACGGGGCTATATCCGCGTCAATGAAGCGGGCATGACAAACGTTCCCGGCGTTTACGCCGCCGGCGACATAGCGTGGGGCGCGGCTTTTGGCATGATCCCCGGCGTCCAGCTTGCGCATACCGCGACCGCTCAGGCAGAACGCATCATTGACCATATCATGGACAAGACGCCCGCCCCTCTCGGCGCGATTCCCGTGTGTGTGTACACCACGCCCGAGATTGCCTGCGCGGGGCTTTCCACCGACGAGGCCAAGGAGCGCGGTGTTCCGGTGGTTGTTGGCAAGGGTGTGTTCGGCGGCAACGGCAGGGCGGTTATTGAACATCAGGAGCGAAGCTTTGTCAAATTGGTGTTTCATGCGGAAACGAAAGCACTTGTCGGCGCCCAGATCATGTGTAACCACGCGACGGACATCATAGCTTGGGCGGCGCAGTGCATTAACGCTGGAATAACCGCGGAGCAAATCAGGAACAGCGTGTTCGCTCATCCGACGTACGCGGAAACCATAGCTCAGGCTGCGGAAGCAATCTGAGCGTTGCGCGAGCGGGGGAT
>JAIRTS010000125.1 GCA_031254795.1 Treponema sp. | reverse complement strand
GGTTTTCATACAGCTCTATTGCTTGTCGTACATCTGCGTTTCATCATGCACGTATTCAAGCGTGACGCCCGCTTTCTTGAACATCGCCTCGGAGTCCGCCATATCGTGGTATCGCCGCTGGCAAACCACCCGTACAATGCCGCAGTTGATGATCAGCATGGCGCAGGTTCGACAGGGCGTCATACGGCAGTAGAGCGTCCCGCCTTCTATGCTGACGCCGCGTTTGGCGGCTTGGCAGATGGCGTTTTGTTCGGCGTGCACGGTTCGCACGCAATGAGTGGTGACGCTGCCGTCTTCATGCACCATTTGTTTAAGCTGATGTCCAACCTCATCGCAATGGGGCAACCCTGATGGCGCTCCCACATAGCCTGTCACCAGAATCTGGTGATCTTTTGCAATGACACAACCCGATCTGCCTCGGCCGCAGGTCGCGCGTTTGGCGATAGCGTCGCACACTTCCATGAAGTACTCGTCCCAACTTGGCCTTTTATAGATGTCCGGCACATAAGCCTCCTTTTTTGCGTGTTTAAGAGTCTAACCCCGCGTCCCTCTGGAAAGCGGGGAAGTTTGTTATACTTGTTCAAAAACCCGGTTGGCTCTCGAACAAGGCCTGCAAAATGCGGAGCATTTTGCCATTTTTAAGCGGTTGTTGTTCAGAAACTGAAGTTTCTGAACAACTCTATTATAGCATAACCATGAGTGTCCGCAACCCCACGGCTAAAGGTCGGAGGCTTGCAGGCTGTTTGATCGGCTTGCTCTACACGCTTTCAAGATCGCGCCGCGTCTGCCGGAACGCGAACCAAAGGCTGCGATCCTTCGCGCAGGCGGGGAACTGAACCAGGCCGCGCGAATAAACATATACATGCCGCCGTTTTTGGGATTCATCCATTATTCTGACGCTATTGTCTATTCAAAAAAAGAAATGTATACTATCCTTCATAAACGAGGACAACGATACGATTTTGATATGGAAACCATTGACTGCCACAATCAATAGGACGGTCACAGTATGATAGCGCGCGTTATTCCGACCAACATTGACGACCGTCTCTTGTCGAAAGGAGCCGACGCGCTTTCCTCCGGCGGACTTGTGGCGTTGCCGACCGATACAAGTTGGAGCATAGTCTGCTCATATAAATCAAAGGACGGCGTCAAAAAGCTCAGGACGATTTCACGGGAACGGGACGAGCAGCGGTTCACCTTGCTCTGTTCGGAACTGTCCCAGATAAGCGATCTGTGCGCCTTTGACAACAGCAGGTTCAGACTCATCAACAGACTGACGCCGGGGCCATATGTGTTTATCCTGAAAACACTGCCTATGACGGAAAAGGCGCTGAATCTTCCCCGAAGGGAAATCGGCATCCGTATACCCGACAATCCCATCCCCATCGCCCTTATCAAGGAGCTTGGAGCGCCGCTCTACTCTATAACCGCAAAGCGCGACATGCTTCCGCCGCACATGGGGGAAGATGATGATGAACCGGAAGCCATGCTTTTTGACAATGGGTGGGAACTGGAGGATATCGCGGGTCTCGATCTCATTTTTGACAGCGGAGAAGATCAGGCGCGTCTTTTCTCAACGGTGCTGGACGTGAGCGGCGATGAAGTCGCCGTGATAAGGGCCGGCGCGGGAGCGTGGCCCCGGTGATCGGTATATGAATAGACAGAGAGAAAAACACTATAAAAAAAAGAAAAAATGGGTTCGCGTAGTCTTCAGGCGGAGAGTTTTTGTTATTTTTCTCCTGCTTGTTCAGATTATGTTTATTATTTTCATCACTGTGAGATCGGACTTGCTTTCCCGCTATTTGGGATTGGCGTTCCATCTTTTGAGCCTTTCCGTGTGCCTCTACATTGTTAATAAAAGGGAAAAGCCGACGTATAAAGTGACATGGGTTTTTCTGATCTTGGCCTTTCCCATCTTCGGCGGGATTTTATACATTATTTTCCACACCCAATTTAACTCAAAGAGAATGGCGAACCTCATCATACAAAACAGGGAAGAAAGCAAACCATTCTATCGTTTATGCGGCGGCGACACCTTCTCCGCGCTGGCCGAAGCCGACTACGATTGCCTCTCTCAAATCAGGTATTTGCAACATTACGCGGGCTTTCCCATATACGATCACACTCAAACGGTATACTTTGACTCAGGGGAAAGCTACTTTGTACAGGCACTGAAAGAGCTTGAAGCCGCGGAGCGTTATATTTTTCTGGAATTTTTTATAATGCAGCAGGGAATCATGCTGGATCCGATCATTGACATATTGGAGAAAAAAGCTAAAGCCGGACTTGACGTACGAATCATGTATGACGATTTAGGCTGTTTTTTATCTCTGCCCCCGGACTACAAGCAACATTTAGAAAAAAAAGGAATTAAATGCATCGTTTTCAACCCATTCACGCCAATTCTGTCATCGCAACAGAACAACCGCGATCACCGGAAAATTATCGCAATTGACGGGCGGGTCGCTTTTACAGGCGGCATCAACCTCGCCGATGAGTATATCAACGAATTTGAACGGTTCGGACACTGGAAAGACTCCGGAATCATGCTTCACGGCAAAGCGGCGTGGTCGCTTACGATGATTTTCCTTGAAATGTGGAACTTTGAGTTGATGCAGATAAGTCCCCGTCTTCCAAAAGACAATTACGCCGCGTTCTATCCATGGAAAGACGAGCCGTGCGCCGTCGAATCCGACGGGTATGTTCAACCGTACGCGGACAGCCCCATTGATGATGAAAACGTGGGGGAGCATGTGTACATCCAGATCATCAATAACGCGAAAGAGTATGTGTACATCAACACCCCGTACCTTGTGATTGACGACAACCTACTTTCGGCTCTGAGCTTGGCGGCGAAAAGTGGCATTGACGTCCGCATCATCACTCCGCACCGGTGGGACAAAAAACTTGTGGCGATTACTTCGCGGTCGTATTACCGGCAACTCATTCAGGCCGGAGTCAAGGTGTATGAATACACAATCGGGTTTAATCACTCAAAGACATTTGTCTCCGATGACAAGATAGCGACGGTCGGCACCACAAACCTTGATTTTCGCAGCCTCTATTTGCATTTTGAGTGCGGGGTTTGCATTTATCAAAACAGCGGCGTTGCGGCGATAAAAAAAGATTTTCTGGAGACTCAGCGAATCTC
>JAIRTS010000107.1 GCA_031254795.1 Treponema sp. | reverse complement strand
AGGGCCGGGGACGCTCAAATTCCCCGTATTTAACTGCGGATGAACACGGATTGGCGCGGATTGGTATCCGTGTTCATCCTGTCTTATCCGCGCGATCTGTGGTTCCCGCATGCGGGGGTGTCTGACACCGAGGAGTGGTGCCGGAGGAAAAGACCGGCACCGGCGCGGAAGCGGGGTGTCAGGCACCGAGAAGGCACCGAATTACGACGTCCTCCCAGCGCGGTATAAATGAAGCGATGCCGCCGACTTCAACGCTAACGCGGTTACAGACTGACACCGGCGCGGAAGCGCGGGTGTCAGGCACCGAGAAAATGTCTGTCACCGAAGCAATTCCCGTGACAACTCCGTATTACTGGTATGAGAAAGCGCCGAGTACTCCTTGAGGGAGCTACGTACCATGTCACATCGAAAATAGACCATGACGACATGAGCCTTCTTGAACCACAATTCAAGATGTTATTCCTTTCTTTCGTCAAGAAAGCGAAGCGGAGGTTCCATTTTCAGTTATGGGATTTCTGCGTCATGGGAAATCATATTCATTTCCTGATAAGGCCGGGCGCAGGCGGCAATTTATCGGAGATAATGCAGTGGATGAAGTGCAATTTCGCCAAGGCATGGAACCGAATGCACGGACGCAAGGGTCATGTATGGGGGGAACGCTTCTATTCGCGGATAATCAACGGGATAACGGACTTTTTGCGGACACGGGAATACATAGCGGACAATCCGGTGAAGGCTGGACTCGTGGAGCGAGCCGCCGAGTGGATGTTCGGGAGCCTATACCACCGCCTGCATCAACGATCTGATTTACTAGACGAACCTGATATCGCCGGCGTCTGACACCGACACCTACAGACACCGACGCAGAAGCGCGGGTATCAGGTGTCTGGGTGTCTGGCACCGCCGAAAGTGTCTGACACCGAAAAGCGCAGGGCGCTGCGATTCCGCGCCGCAAGAGGGACAGCGACGCCCCCTTTCAAACAACACCCCACGCGAAGTCGTCTGACAGGCGAAGCCTAGGCGCCGCGCCCTCCATCTTGACGGGGACAGAACTGATGTCAAACCAGGCTTTTAAGGCTTAAGTTTATGTTGTTGCGCATGCCTGCAATAATCCGCCCTGTTCCCATAAACATTTTACACGGAATACCACTGTAACGGCTGTATATCCGATGTAAAGAAAGCCATAATCAAATGGTCAATTGACGGAGCCGGGATACGGGCTATAGCGCGGGGATTAGCGGCAAGCGCCGACGTGGTTATAAAAGAATTCCCCCCCCCCCCCCACTGCGAATAAAATTACGTTCTTGTCAAGCGTCTGTGAGGAGATTTTCAGACTCAGAAGGGGGATCCGCTTGCCACAGGCTCCGCGTGGATTGCGAGCGCCTACCTGAAATACCGTACGCCGGCTTCGAAAATACGCTGCTGTTTATTCGCGGGTATGTTAATGTGCGCATAATCTCCCGCGCGCTCGCTGTGTCCCATCTTGCCGAGGATGCGCCCATCCGGGCTTGTAACGCCTTCAATCGCAAAATGACTGCCGTTCGGGTTGTCAGGCTCCGTCAAAGCGGGATTTCCGCCGGCGTCAACATAACAGAACGCGACCTGCCCATTACGCAAAAGCCGCCGCCCTTCCTCATCGCTGGCGACAAATTTGCCCTCGCCGTGGCTCACCGGCACAACGTGTATGGCTCCCTCCCGCTCAAGCGCAAGCCACGGCGAATTGCTCGGCATGACGCGCGTTCTGACCATTCTGGAGACATGCCGCCCGATGTCGTTGAACGTCAATGTCGGCGAATCCCCGGTTCTGTCGCGTATTCGTCCGTCCGGCACAAGCCCCAGTTTAATGAGCGCCTGAAATCCATTGCATATACCCAGCGTCAAAGAGTCCCTGTCAAGGAGCCTGTCCATCGCGTCCATGACGCGGGGCGCCCGAAACACATTGGCGATGAATTTTCCCGATCCATCCGGCTCGTCTCCGGCGCGGAACCCGCCGGAAAGCGCGAGTATCTGCGCCTCGTCAAGGGCGGACGCCAGTTCGGCAATCGAGTCCGCGACGGCTTCCCGCGTTATATTTCTAAAAATCACGAGCTTGACACGCGCTCCCGCTTTGCGGAAGCTCCGCTCCATATCCCATTCGCAGTTTGTGCCGGGGAATACGGGCAAGAGGACAAGGGGCGAAGCGCCCTTTGCGACAAAAAACGCCGGACGCTGAGACGACAGAGGGCTTTCTATATGAGGTTGTTCCAAAACTTCAGTTTTTGGAGCAGAAACTCCGGATTTAAATGGGAAAGCGGGCTTTTGACCGCTTTCCTTCAAGTCTGTTCCAGAACCTGTTTGGTTTTGGAACAGACTCGTACGCCGCTCCCCCTCATTCCAAAGGTTCGCTGGCGCGAAACATTCTCCATTGCCTCCACTCCCCTTCTCCGCGACAGTCGCCCCGTGGGACGTTTGCGGGTATATGTCCGCAAGCGGATACTCGTAGGCGCGGCGAAGCTCTTCCAGAGGGGCTTCAGCCGGAAACATTTCAGGAAGCTCCTGCGGGCCAACGCCATTGGCGGCTTTGCCGTTAGCGCTGTTGGCGTTTGAGACGCGGAAAACCTTGTCCGCAATCGTCGCGCCTATGACGCGATACGAGGGAGCGGGGGATCCCTTCGCGTCAAGCAGGGTTTTCGCCGTTTCAATGTCTTCTATCTCAAGCAGTACGGAACCTTGCCGCCCGCGCCATCCAAACGCGGAATCCGCTTCGGCTTCTTCCAACGCGTCCGCGTCCACTTCAACGCCTTGCATATTGCCGAACGACATAACGGCCAGCGACGCGGCGACGCCACCCGCGCCCACCGGATACGCCGCGTATACCAGAGACGCCTCGCCCAGACGCATAAGGGCGTTCATGTTCGCCTTGAAAACCTCCCATTCACAGCGAGAAGCGTCCTGGCGCAAAAGCAACAGGGCGTTTCCGCTTTTTCCGCTTAACGCGCCGGAACGCACCTTTGCGGCGGGCGCGATTCCGGCGGCGAAGGCGACCAGCGTCGGAGGCACGGCAAGGTGGATGTTGTGTTCTTCATCATCATAGGAGCCGGACATGGAATCCTTGCCGCCTATGGCGGGGACGTCGAGTTCAAGCTGGGCTTCAAGAGCGCCGAGCAGGGCGGATATGGGCTTGAGCCACGCGGCGAGGGTGTCGGGACGCTCAAAATATTCCTGCAATGAGAGCCGCATTTTCCACGGATCGCCGCCCATGCACGCGCACTTCGCCAGGGCCTCCCGCACCGCGCCTTTCGCGCCTTCGGCCGCGTCCGCAACCATCGCGTCAGGATCAAAGCCAAACGCCATAAGGCTTGCGGAGCGGCTCTCTTTCCCCAAAGCGGGAAGCAGCGCCGCCATGCCGCACTCGCTCGTACCCTGTTCCGCGCCGCCAAAAGGAAACAGCACAGACCCCGCGCCGATGGAACCGTCAAATCGCTCCTGAAGCCCGCGCCTGCTTCCTGAACGGAGAGACGCCAATTCCCGCTCAAGATTGTCAAGCATGACAACCGGCGATTTTTTTTCTTCAGTTTGAGGTCTGGCCGGAGGCTTTTGTTCCTCGTCCACTGAAATGGCGGGCGCTGAAATGGCGGACAAAGAAATTGAACGGCGCGCTCCGTTTGAGTTGAGAAAATCCCGCGGCAAATCAACAATGAGCTTTCCCTGCCAGAACATGCGGAGGCGCCGTTTGTCCGTAATCGTGGCGATGACAACCGCGTCAAGATTCTCCGCGGCGGAGGCGGCTATGAAGGCGTCAACATCGCGCGCGTCAACCACAACCGCCATGCGCTCCTGGGATTCTGAAATGGCAAGCTCAACGCCGTCAAGTCCGGCGTATTTCTTTGGCATTGCGTCAAGGTTTATATCCACCCCTTCGGCAAGCTCCCCGACCGCCACGGATACGCCGCCGGCGCCAAAGTCGTTGCACCGTTTGATGAGTGTGGTGACAGCCGGATTGCGAAACAGGCGTTGTATTTTCCGCTCTTCAACCGGATTGCCCTTCTGAACCTCGGCGCCGGATGTTTCAACGGATTCCCTCGTATGCGCCTTTGAAGAGCCGGTGGCGCCTCCAATGCCGTCCCGCCCGGTTTTGCCCCCCACCAGAATCACCGCGTCGCCGGACGCGGGATACTCGCGCCGGATCCACGCCTCGGGCGCGGCCGCTATGACGGCGCCCAACTCCAGGTGTTTCGCCGCATAACCGGGATGGTAGAACTCGGCCACCTGTCCGGTCGCAAGCCCTATCTGGTTGCCGTACGATGAATAACCGGCCGCGGATTCCCGCGCTATCTTTATCTGGGGCAGCTTGCCCGGCGCCGTTTTGTTCGATCTCGGATCGCCTGAACCGGCAATTCGCATGGCTTGGTGAACAAACGCCCTGCCGGAGAGCGGATCGCGTATCGCCCCGCCGAGGCAAGTCGCGGCCCCGCCAAACGGCTCAATCTCAGTCGGATGATTGTGGGTCTCGTTTTTGAAAAGCAAGAGATACGGCTCTGTCCCGCCATCGTCAAATTCGGCTTGCGCTTTTATGGCGCAGGCGTTTATTTCAGGCGATTCATCCACATCGCAAGCCAATCCCCGCTTCTTGAGCGTCTTGGCGCCAATCGTCGCAATATCCATGAGCGTCGGCGGACGCGCGGCGCCCTGCGCCGGCGGATCTTCGCCGTAGACTTCCAGCCGCGCTTTTTTGTATAGATCAACCGCTCTCTTTATATTTGTCTGAGCGAGGGGGCTGTTTTCAAAAAAATCAAAAAAACCTTCAAGCTCAGTGGTGAATGTCGTGTGCCTGCAATGATCCGACCAGTAGGTGTCCAACACCTTGAGTTCCGCCAGCGTGGGATCTCTCTGTAGAGAAGAAAAGTAATTCGCGCAGAAAAGCGTGTCGTCAAGGGACATGGCAAGGGAATGCTGTTTCGCCAAACGCGCCACATACGCATGGCGATTGAGTTTGTCGCCGGCCATGTCTGAAAACCCGCGCAGAACGGGGACTTCCTTAACGGGAATCACAGGAGCTTGCAAGGAAACCGGCATGTCGCAGGACGTTTCTTCAGAATCAACAGGGTTGATGATATATTTTTTTATCGCGGCGAGGGTTTCATCCGAAAGCCGCGTTGACCCCGCATTTTTCATCCGCATACTATACACAAGCGCGGTTTTCACAATGGGACGGACTCCGAATATGAGTTCCGCGCATTGTTCAGCCGAATCCGACCGCTGATCGTACTGTCCCGCCAGATACGCGGCGCCGAAATATTGCTCGTTTTTGCCGGCCGGGACATTCCCCTCAAAAACCACATCGCATTGGGGTTCCGAAAAAATGGAAACTACGGCCCGCTTAAACTGCTCTTCATTCAACCCTTCCACATCGTAGCGGCGCAGGATGCGAATTTCGGCAAGATCATTGATGTCGGGATGCTGATCGCGCAGAAACGAGATCAGATCCGCCCTCAAATGGTCAGCTTCCACAGCGAAACCGCCCCGCTTCTTTTCCACATAAACGCGGTTAATAGACATGCATACTCCTGTGAATGCCAACCGCCCGCAGGCTGTCAATATCGCGGGGCGTCAAATGTCAGAAAGCAACGTTTTGATATGACCCAACAGTTTGTATGTTTTGAGAAGCCGCTCAGTCACGCTTTTCGTTTCCTCAATCTCGACTTTCCCGTCGTCTAGCGCCAGCGTTAAATTATCGGCCAGCCGTTCCGACACGCGGGCATGCTCAACAATTGCGTCGTAAATTTCGAAAAATTCGTCTTTTGACAACTTTGCGTCAATATCGTTCCACCACTCCGGATCATCGATCTTCATGTTTCACCCCTCTTCGCGTGGCGCAAGTATAGCAAAGAGCGGGGAAAGAGTCAATGACAGCGCCTCACGTAAAATCTAATCGAAGAGGTGCGGAATCTCATGTGAAAATCTGAGCATGGAAACCTAGCCTTTATCCAGCAGAACTGTCCGCCGGAGGAAACAATGGGCTCTCCATAAAAAAAAGACCGGTTGCGCGAGGGTTCATCGAACAGAGCAGGGGCGCCGCCGAGGTGAAAGCGGAGTTGAGACGGCTTTGCGGGCTTTACAATCCGGTTCAGTTGCGACATGCTGCCAATGCGACACGCTGTCAACAAGCTGGCTTTTGGGCGCTTTTTGAAATGAGGCGTTTCGGAGCGAACGCAGCGCCGGCGCGACGTAAGGGATCCCTTGTCTAACACCCCTTTTTCCTATATACTATCCGCCGTTATGCATAAAAACGTCGCGGGAAATATTCGCAAAGTCCTGGTCTTGGGTTCAGGCGGCTTAAAAATAGGGCAGGCCGGCGAATTCGACTATTCGGGTTCGCAGGCGCTCAAGGCGTTGCGGGAAGAAGGGATCAAGACCGTCCTCATCAATCCGAACATCGCCACCATACAAACCAGCGAGGGCATGGCGGACGCCACCTATTTTCTGCCCGTCACCCCGAAATACGTGCGTCAGGTTATTGAAAAAGAAAAACCGGACGGGTTGCTCCTCGCCTTTGGCGGGCAGACCGCGCTGAACTGCGGCGTGGCTTTGAACCGCGAGGGAATTCTCTATAAATACGGAGTGAAGACGCTTGGCACACAGGTGAAAACCATTGAAGACACCGAAGATCGCGAGCGTTTTGTGCGGCGTCTTGATGAAATCGGCGCGAAGACGCCCCGTAGCATCGCGGTTACCGACACGGAATCAGCGATTGAAGCAGCAAACGAGATAGGCTTTCCGGTCATGGTGCGCGTCGCCTACGCGCTTGGCGGCGCCGGATCAGGCATTTGCAAAAACGAAGCCGACATCCGCAAACGGTGCGACAAGGCGTTTTCCTACGCGCCGCAAGCGCTTGTGGAAGAATGGCTCGGCGGCTGGAAAGAGATCGAATACGAGGTGGTGCGGGACAGGTTCGACAATTGCGTCACGGTGTGCAACATGGAAAACCTCGATCCTCTGGGCATACACACGGGCGAGAGCATTGTAGTAGCCCCATCCCAGACCCTCACGGACAGCGAATACCACAAACTGCGCCGCATCGCCATTGACGTGATCCGGCATTTAGGCGTTGTAGGCGAGTGCAACATTCAATATGCTCTGGATCCCGCTTCCGAAGATTACCGCATCATAGAAGTGAACGCGCGGCTCTCCCGTTCGTCAGCCCTGGCGTCAAAAGCCACAGGCTATCCGCTCGCCTTTGTCGCCGCGAAGCTCGCGCTCGGCTACTCCCTCGTTGAAATTGAAAACCGCATCACCCGCGTCACCAAATCCTGCTTTGAGCCGAGTTTGGACTACTGCGTGGTGAAAGTCCCGCGCTGGGATCTCACCAAGTTCAAAAATGTGGAGAACCGCATCGGCTCGGAAATGAAAAGCGTCGGTGAAGTCATGTCCATAGGGCGCAGCTTTGAAGAAGCCCTCCAAAAAGCGCTCCGCATGACCGGCGCCGGCGCGCCCGGGCTTTCCGGCGATGACAACCTGTGCGGCGCCGGCTTCGCCGCAACGAAAATCAGGGATATTCTCGCGCGCCCCACGGATCGCCGTATCTTCGTCATTTACCGCGCCCTTCAGGAAGGCTGGACCGTCGATAAAATCCACCGCCTCACCCGCATAGACAAGTGGTTTCTGTATAAAATACAGAATGTGTTTGAATGCGAGCGGGAATTAAAGGGCGGCGCGAACGGCGGAACTGCAAAAACGGACTGCCCGCCGGCGCTCCTCCTCCGCGCAAAACAACTCGGCTTCTCGGACGCCCGCATCGGCCAGATCATAGGCGCGTCCGAGTCCGGTGTCCGCAAGCTCAGGGAAGCGTACGGCGTGCGACCGGCGATCAAGCAGATCGACACGCTTGCCGCCGAATACCCGGCGAAGACCAACTATCTCTACCTCACCTATGCGGGCGCGGGCGCAGGCGGCAATGTCGTTGACGATGTACAGCCGTCCGGACAGGGCGTGATGGTGATCGGGTCCGGCGCGTACCGTATCGGGAGCAGCGTTGAATTCGACTGGTGCTGCGTAAACGCGGTGGACGCGGCGCGGAAACTGGGGCGGCGCTCGATCATGGTCAACTGCAACCCGGAGACCGTGTCCACAGACTACGACATGTGCGACCGGCTCTACTTCGAAGAACTCACCCTTGAGCGGGTGCTGGACATCCATGAACATGAACGCCCGGACGGGGTGATTCTGTCTGTTGGCGGACAGACGCCCAACAACCTGGCGCTCGATCTGTACAACGCGGGTGTGGTGATATATGGCACCACGCCTCAATCCATAGATAAAGCCGAAGACCGCAACAAGTTTTCCGCGCTTCTCGACGAGCTTGGCATTGAGCAGCCCGAATGGAAGGAATTGACGGATATGGCGTCCGCCAAGCGCTTCGCCGCGGAAGTCCGCTACCCGGTGCTGATCCGCCCCAGTTACGTGCTGTCCGGCGCGGCGATGAACGTGGCGTGGGACGACGCCAGCCTCGAAAAATTCCTCGGCATGGCCGCCGACGTGTCCGCCGAACATCCGGTTGTCATCTCGAAATTCGTGGAAAATTCCAAGGAAATTGAAATAGACGCGGTCGCCAAACGCGGCGAGATTCTCTTTCACGCCATAACCGAGCATATTGAAAACGCGGGCGTTCATTCGGGAGACGCCACTGTGGTGTTGCCCGCCCAGCGGCTCTACATCGAAACGATCCGCAAAGTACGGAAGATCAGTTCTCAAATCGCCCGCAAACTCAACATCACCGGGCCTTTCAACATTCAGTTTCTTGCCCAGCGCAACCGTGTGCGGGTCATCGAATGCAACCTTAGGGCAAGCCGGAGCTTTCCGTTCTGCTCCAAAGTTTGCCGTGTGAACATGATAGAACTGGCCGTACGCGCCATGCTGGATGAACCCCTGCCGCAAGCCCTCCCCTCCTCGCTTGACCTTGAATGGGTGGGCGTAAAAGCCGCTCAGTTCAGCTTCTCCCGCCTGCACGGAGCGGATCCCATTTCCGGCGTGGAAATGGCAAGCACCGGCGAAGTCGGTTGCATAGGCGAAGACCTGCACGACGCGTTCCTCAAGGCGTTGCTTTCCGTGGGCTACCGTCTTCCCCAAAAGCGGATACTCCTTTCAACGGGACCCATGGAAGCCAAGCTGGACTTCCTCGATTCCGCCAAAAAACTCATTGAGATGGGCTACGAACTCTACGCCTCACGCGGCACCGCAAAATTCCTCAACAGCAATGGCGCGCCCGCCACACACCTTCACTGGCCCCTTGAAGCCAGAGAGCCGAACATCGCGGACTATATCCGCCGCCGTGAAATCGACATGATCATCAATATTCCCAAAAACAATCAGGAAACCGAATTGAAGAACGATTATATCATCAGGCGCATGGCTATTGATTTCGACATACCGCTTTTCACCAACATCAAGGCGGCGCGGGAATTCGTGGACGCGCTTGCGTACAAAAAGACGAAGGGGCTTGAGATAAAGGCGTGGGAAGAGTATGTATAGGCG
>JAIRTS010000099.1 GCA_031254795.1 Treponema sp. | reverse complement strand
CGATCCAATTCTTGCCATGAAAGAGCGGAAGTTTCCAGCGCGTCATAGGGCGGACTTTCTGAAAAACAGATCCCGAGTTCCCCGGCTTTACGGGCAAGGGGCGTTCCGGGAAGACATTTGAGGACGCCGAGTTGGATTTCCGTCCGATTTTCACGGGTTTCGAGAGCGTCGCCCCTGTTTTCACCGGACAACACAAGCCAAAGCCGGTTGAAGCCCTTTGCGAACGAGGCGAAATCTTCACCGGGAAGTCCGGCGATGAGGTCCGCGTGGATGATGACGTTGGTTTTTTCACGCAAGAACACGAGATTTTCCACCTCTTTTTCCGGATCGCTTTTTCTGTTGACAAGAAGCGATGTCTTGGCGTTAAACGTTTGCACGCCGACTTCAAGCCGGAGCGAGCCCGGCGGAAAGCGCGCCAGCAATGTACGCAGTTCCGTGGGAAAACTTGAGGGAATCATCTCAAAGTGGACGTAATGACCCGTTTTGTGATCTTGCCGCCGCGCTTCGCGCGCTTGTTCCAGCCTTGCGAGAAAAAATTCCAAAATAGACGCGGCGCGGAGCGTGTCCAGATTAAAGGTTCTATCCAGAAATTTGAACGCGCGGGCGCCTCTTTGAAACAGGTCTTCCATATATTCAAGGAAAGGGGCGAGCGGGAAAAACCGTACGGTTTTATCAAGACTGCTCATGCAGAACTCACAGCCGAAAGGACATCCGCGGGACGCTTCCACATAGGTGAGCTTGCGGGACAGATCCTCTTGGGTGTAGAGCCGGTAACCCGGATCAATGGCCGCGAGATCAACCGGTTTTGCGGCAATGAATTTGCCGTGAACGCTTGTGGCTGATGGAATTGTTTTTACGCTTGCTTCGGCGTGGCTCCCTTCCATGACGCGCGCGCAGAGTTCGCGGAACACCATCTCGCCCTCGCCTCGAACAACAAAATCCGCGTACCGGAAAAGGAGCGCGTTTTCGTCAAGACTTGAGGCTTCCGGTCCGCCGAGAACCACGACGGGACGTTTTTGCCCCCACGTTTGAAAGGCGGCTTCAAGGAGTTCCCTGGTCGCCGTATGGTTCCAGATGGCGACGGAGAGTCCCAGAATGCGCGGGTTTGCCTTCAAAATGGCCTCCAGTTTTTCCGAAAATGGCTGCCTAATCGCAAATTCAAGGATTTCCGCATCATGCTCGTATTCACCGAGGTTCGCTTTGAGCAGTCGAAGCGCAAGGCTGGGGTGTATCCATTTCGCGTTGATGGTCGCAAGAAGAATAGTACTCATGTACGCTGCAATTTTCTTGCAAGACTCATAGCCGGTCTAATTGTCGAAGAAAAAATCACGGCAAAAAGGATCACGGCGCCGCCTATCAACGCCGAAGAAGAAGGAGTCTCGCCCGTAACGGCAAGCACCCATAGGGGGTTGAGAACCGGTTCTATTGAAGCGGTGAGCATGGCTTGAATCGCGTTTATCCGTTTAATGCCGTAGGAGAAAAGAAGAGATGCGCAGCCTATCTGGACAATGCCCATGAAGGCGACCGCAGATGTCGAGGAAAGGGTGAAGGTTGGGAAAAACAGAATAAAAAAGGGCGCCGCGAACAATGCGGTGACAATATGCGAGACCAGCATGGAATCCGAGGGGTTTCCGTTTTTCTGCATACGCATAAACACCGAATTAGCCCCAAAAAGGACGCCGGACACGACCGCCAAAACATCGCCCGCAAAGGCGCCGGTTTTCAGTCCGTCCTTGAAAAAAAGGACCATGCCTCCCGCCGTGAGCGCGAGTGCTGTCCAATGCTCCCAACCGGGCTTTTCTTTTATAAGAAGCCACGCCAACAGGCATGCCCATATAGGCGCCGAATATTGCAACAGTATCACATTTGCGGAAGCGGTGAGCTTGTTGGCAATGACAAAGGTGATCATGGCGCCAGCATAGCAACATCCAGCGGTGACCATCGCCGGAACATCAGTTTTTCCCTGTATATGTACAAAAGTTTTTTTTTGAGGGAACAGCAACTTTATCGTCAACATAAAAAGAGCCGCAATGAAGCTCCGCGCGCCCGCAATGACGACCGGATGCCAGTCAAGCAACTTGATAAAAAGACCGGATGTACTCCAACAGATCGCGCATAGCGCGACCGCGAACTGTCCCGCTCCCTGATTCGAGGGAATATTTTTTTGTTTTTGAAACATGGCGTCCATAATCAGGCATTGCAAAAAAAATGTCAAGCGGCTTCAAGCTGTCAAGCGTTTGCCGGGGATCCGCTTCGTTTTGTCGCGCGCGTAACGGCGCGAAGCGAGGCAAAGTGGCGAAAAATTTCACGCGGAGGCAAGCGTCAGCTTTTTTTTCAACCGTTTTACATTTGACAGCGCCGGGTCTCTAGCAATGGCCTCACGGAGCGTCGCTTGGGCGTCGGCGATCTGCCCCAGCGCGAAAAGGCTCTCCGCCATTGACTTCAGCCAGCGAGCTTCCTCTTTGGACGTGAAGCCCAGTTCAAGCATCGTCTTCATGCATGCGATCCATGTCCTGTCATCAACGGAAGGACGGAGCCGTATCCGCACCAATTCCTTGAGGAAAATTTCAACGTCAATGGTAAAATGTTTAAAGTAGGGGAGGCGGCGTTCTTCCCGCACCAGTTCAGCCAGAAGTGAAAACGCC
>JAIRTS010000029.1 GCA_031254795.1 Treponema sp. | reverse complement strand
GCGGACAGAGGGAGGCGCGCGAATTTTTCCTGAATTTTTGAAAAAATATTTCGTGAAATATATTGACAATAAAACAATTTAACTATATAATCACAAACAGATTGGAAGGAAGAATTGTATGTTTTATTATTATCTTTGCGCGTTCTTCACGTTAATCAGCTCCGCGGTCAGTCTTGGGTTTTCAATTGAAGCCTGTTTAAAATCAAAATCACAAAAAGACATGGCTTTCGCCAACGCCAAGTATGCCATGTCGAGAAGTCTCTCATTGTTTTTCGTTGCGATTGGATTGTTTATATTTATTTCCGATTCCTATTTAATAGCATTGTCGACAGTTATGATTGGCATTCAATTATTCGACGGCGTTATTGGCATTAAAATAAACGCTTTCAAAACCATCGGGCCTATATTGACGGCCATAGGAAACGCCGCTGTATTAACGCTTTTTTTAATGAAATAAAGGTTAAGTAAATTTCATTGATGAAATTACCATGAATAATCGTTCATAATATAAATATGGCGCAAATAATGGCGAACAGTCAATTTGCTTTTGATTCGGGAGATGAAAAATGTCAAACAGTGACTGACACCGATTTTAGCCGACGCATATTCTTAGAGGTTGAGCGCGATGGCGGCGTAAACAAGCGCGTTGTACGCGCCGTGGGCGAAGGCGACGGCGCACAGAGTTTGCGTCCCATCGCCGCGCTTCCGTTTGTTGAATATGAAAAAAAGAAAAAGTCCGGCGAGGAGCGCGTTTGCCACGCCGAACACACCTTCATACATGTGGCAGTAAGCGAAACTAACGCTTGACATCAGCATTGCGGGGTAAAATCCGAATTTTTTTAGCCTGTCGGACAAATAAAACCTGAAAAAGCTTTCCTCAAGATACCCCGCGCTTAAACATGAAAGGCAGAGTACAACCCATCCCATTGCCGTGTCCGGCGTTTGGAAGTCAATGGCAACCTCAAAACGCGCGCCGGTCATCGCGCGCTCCGCCAGATCGCTTGCCATGGACGCGCCTATGTTGATGAGAAGCAAGCCCAATAGGGCGAGTGTAAAAGTTACAAGGATATTCCCTGCATTGAACAGAAAAGAAGCCGCTGGATTCAAACTCGCGGGGTTCAAAGTCGCGGAGTCGCGGGGAGCCGCCGGCGGGAAAAACGGTTTCACTGGCGCAGCTTCCTTTTTTCGCAGTAAAAGAAACCAAACAAGCGCCAGAGCGGGCGTATTATAAATGAAAACGCGCGACAATTCCTGATTGATGGAAAAAGCGATGACACTTCCTTCTTCAACACTGGAAAAAACAGATGGGAAAAAGAGGACAAAGTATAGAATAATCGCTTCGATTATTGGCACATTCCTACGCCTTCACGCGGGTTTCACTTGATTTATGGAAGGCGTCGTTCTTTTTCCGGAAGGCGAAGATTTCTTCTTCAAGCGCAGGGAAGTTTGCTTTTGGGACAACAGGTTTGTACATGGGGTGATTATAGCATAAGGGGCGGGCGCCGTAAAGGGTATCCCTGGTTCTATCGGAGCTTCATGGGATAAAAATATCAGATGATCCGCAAAGTATGATGGAGCGTCAAACGAAGCCGTAGTTGGCGTAAAAGGGCGCGAGAGCGGGCGCCTTCCAAACATCCCTTCTCCGCGCGCCAATTCCCCGGACAAGCGTGATTTTATCACGCTCAATTCATGAAAGGGTTCTCCGACAGGCATGTTTGTGTCCGCTTATAACCTGGCGACCGCAGCCTTTGCAATGGCAATGGGGCGCTTAACCACGCAAACCGGCGCGCCATCCACGCGCCGTCTCCCTTGTCTCCTTTCCAAAAACACTATATACTTTTTTCCATGTCCGACTATTTTGAGATCGATGATATTACGAAAAGCTATGACGGCGCGATTTTCACCCGTCTGCTCTCCTATCTCAAACCGTACCGTTTATTGACGGCGGTTGTTATTCTCGCGCTTCTCGCGTCAACTGTGGGGGAACTGCTCATTCCGGTCTTGCAGCAACGGGTCATAGACAACGCCATCCTCGCCCGTTTCATCGCTTTCTCTTGCGAAAAAAGCGATGACAGTCTGTCTCAAGAAGCGAAAAGCGCCTTTGCGAATTTCAGAAACGCTAAAAACGCCATGCAGATCGATTCCATGCTCTTTGTTTTACAAAATCAGAACACGAAAATGCGGACAAGCGTAGAAAAGGAACTGAAAGAGGCGGGCATTCTGCAAACAGAACCGTGGTATGCGTTTCATTACACGGCGTCTTCTTCGAACTATTCGGTCGCCGATGTCATTCAGGATAAAAAAGCCCTGTTCCTAACGGAAAATGGCAAAGCGGCGATACGTGAAAAAGATCTCGCTTCCCTTTCAACACGGGAAAAAGCGGCGGTGAGAGCCGGGGATATTTCTTTTATTATCCGCACAGTCCTCATCGTGCTTGCGCTGCTGATTCTTGTTTTCGCGTTCACTTTTATGCAAATATGGTCTACAACGCTCATAGGGCAGCGGATAATGAAGGACATACGCATGGCTCTCTTCAAAAAAACCGCCACCCAGTCAAGCGCGTTCCTTTCCCGCCATCCGGTGGGGCGCATCGTCACCCGCTTGACGGGCGATGTCGAGACGATCAATCAGTTTTTTACCGAGGCGCTTTCCGCCTTTCTCAAGGATTTCTCGATTATGATCGGCGCGCTCGTCACGTTGTTTTTGCTGTCCGCGGAGCTCGCGTTATTTGTCATCGCGCTGATACCGCCGGTGATTGCGATAACCGCGTGGGCGCGGGTGAAGGCGCGGGACGCTTTTCGCAGGCAGCGCGCGGCTTCTTCCCTGGTGACCGCCTATTTGTCCGAACGGCTTTCCGGCGTACAGGTGGCGCAACTCTTCGCCGCGGAAAAGAAGAGCGGCAGGGAGCTTGCCGAACGCAACAACGAGCTTTTACGCGCGAACCTGGGAGAAATGTACGTGTACGCGACGTTCCGTCCCGCTGTCGAGTGGTTTTCCATTGCAACCACTGCGGTTGTTATTGTTATGGGCGGGGTGTTTATCCTTAACCTGTCGCTTTCACTGGGCGTCCTTATCGCCTTTATCAGCCTTGTGGGCATGTTTTACAATCCCGTCACCGACATCGCGGAAAAGTTCACGTTGCTTCAGTCCGCGATGGCAGGCGGCGAGCGGGTTTTCAAGCTGCTCGACACCGATGAGGCCATCCCCGACACCGGGGCTCATCATATAACAGAGAGGAAAGAAGATGTTTCCAGCGGCGATGTCGCCGCCGCCGGCGTCGCGTTTGAAAACGTGCGCTTTGCTTACAAACAGGACGAGGAAGTCCTCAAGGGTCTCACGTTCACCGCAAACCCCGGCGAGATGGTTGCTATTGTGGGCTATACGGGCGCGGGCAAAACCACCATCACGAATCTTCTGACCCGTTTATGGGATATTGATGACGGCGTTATTCTTCTTGACGGCGTTCCAGTCAAAGACATTCCGCTTGACGAGCTTCGTTCCTGTGTGTTGCCTGTCTTGCAGGATGTGTTCTTGTTTTCCGGCACGGTCGCGGACAACATCAGGCTGGGTCTCGCCATGAGCGACGATGAGGTGCGGGAAGCCGCTCGCGCGGTCTGCGCAGACGCGTTCATCAGCGCCTTGCC
Source organism: Treponema sp. (assembly GCA_031254795.1). Classification (GTDB taxonomy): domain Bacteria; phylum Spirochaetota; class Spirochaetia; order Treponematales; family Breznakiellaceae; genus JAIRKH01. The sequence goes on along the minus strand of JAIRTS010000029.1, from coordinate 990 downwards.
GGATGGGTACAGGACGACGCTTTCCGAAGGCGCCGCCAATATTTCTTCAGGACAGAGGCAGCTTATCAGTTTTGCGCGGGTCATCGCTCATAATCCGTCCGTTGTCGTGCTGGACGAAGCCACGAGCTCCATTGATACGGAAACCGAGCGCGCCATTCAAGCCGGTATGGCGCGGACGCTTGCGGGCAGAACCTCCATTGTCATCGCGCACCGGCTTTCCACCGTCCGCCACGCTGATCGCATTCTCGTGCTTTCAAACGGTTGCATCGCGGAACAGGGTACGCATGGCGACCTTATCAAAAAAGACGGGATATACGCGCAACTCTACAAACTGCAATACACGGCGTGATATGGCGTTTGGGCGCCGTGTCAGCGCGCTACTGCGCGTTACTGCGAGGGATCTCGCGCCGGCTGATCCATTGGCTGCTGTAGCCGCCACGCGCCCCGCCGACGCAGTCAGCCGGAAAAGGCGGCGTTTCTTCCAGAGCGGCTTTCAATGTCCGCGGCGGATTGCAGACGGCCAGCCCGCTTCCATACAAACCGCCGCGCTTTGTGCCAACCGCGTGCCTCTTGTCTCCGGTGATGAGTTCCACGCGACGCCGGTTCCCGCTATACAGCGCCATAAGAGCCTCTCTGAGCGTCTCGCCCGCGCCATCCAGAACAAGAAGCGGATGCCACACAAGGCACAGCCCTGCTGGAAAACGTTTGAGCGCGTCCATAACTAACGACACCTATGAAAGCATTGAGAAATACAAAGACAACTGAGACTGTTCCAAAACACGCGTTAGAGCGTTAGTTTTGGAACAAGCTCCATTGACAAAAATTTTAAGATCGTATATTTTTGTATTAAGAGGCTTTCCCAAAACTTCAGTTTTTGGGAAAGCAACCGTGAAATTCGCGGTTTTGCAAGGCTGAAAGCCTGAAAAACCGCAAGAGCCTGTCCCAAAACCGTGCGCGTAGCGCACAGTCAATTAGTTTTGGGACAGGCTC
>JAIRTS010000288.1 GCA_031254795.1 Treponema sp. | reverse complement strand
CCGGTTCTTTTCATTATTGACAAATCGGCGTTTTTTTCTTATTATTAGTAGCAATGAATGCAAATGAACTTCGCTCAAAATATATTGAGTTTTTCAAATCAAAACAGCACGTCCAGATTCAGGGCAAGTCTCTGTTGCCCGACAACGATCCGACGGTGCTTTTTACCACAGCCGGAATGCACCCGCTTGTCCCCTACCTTCTTGGCCAGGAACACCCGGCTGGCAAGCGGCTCGTTGACTATCAAAAATGTATCCGCACTGGCGACATTGACTGGGTGGGTGATTCGAGCCACCTGACATTTTTCGAAATGCTCGGCAACTGGTCTTTAGGCGATTACTTTAAAGAAGGAGCCATACGCATGAGTTACGAATTCCTCACGTCTCCAGAATGGCTTGACATACCGGTTGAAAAAATTGGCGTGACGGTGTTTGAAGGCGACGAGACGGTGCCTCGTGACGAGGAATCTGCGGACGCGTGGCGTTCGCTCGGCATTCCGGAAGAGCGCATCAGTTACAGACCTCGAGCCGACAACTGGTGGGGCCCCGCCGGCGCGACCGGCCCATGCGGACCGGATTCGGAGATGTTCTATGACTTTGGCAAGGAGCCGTGCGGACCCGATTGCGCCCCGGGTTGCTCCTGCGGCAAATGGCTTGAAATATGGAATGATGTGTTCATGCAGTACAACAAAAAGGCGGACGGCTCCTATGAGCCGCTTGCAAGAATGTGCGTGGACACGGGCATGGGGATTGAGCGCACCGTAACGGTGTTGAACGGCAAAAAATCCGTGTATGACACAGAAATTTTTGCGGATATTATAGAATCCATAGGAAAAGTTGCTCGGTATAGTTACGGAACTGACGCGGAAAAAGACCGATCAGCGCGCATTATCGCGGATCACACGCGGGCGGCGGCTTTTATCTTGGGCGATCCCAAGGCGGTGATGCCTTCCAATGTGGGCGCAGGCTATGTGCTCCGCCGCCTTATCCGGCGCGCGGTGCGGCATGGGCGCAAGCTCGGCATTGAGGGCGAGGCGCTGTCGCCCATAGCGGAGGTCATCATAGCGCAAATGGCGGGGCCTTACCCCGAACTCGCCGAAAACAAGGCGCGCATTATTGAAGAATTGAACAAGGAAGAGGAAAAATTCCGCGAAACCTTGCACAAGGGCGAAAAGGAATTCGAGAAACTCATCCCCAATCTGCTCAAAAATCCACAAAGAATTATGAGCGGGCGGCTTGCCTTCAAATTGTACGACACCTACGGCTTCCCCATTGAGCTTACTTCGGAGCTTGCGGCGGAAGTGGGGCTTGCCGTGAATCGCGCTGAATTTGACGAGGCGTTCAAGAAACACCAAGAGCTTTCCCGCGCCGGTGGCGAGCAGGTCTTTAAAGGTGGCCTCATCGATCATGGGGAGACAGCCGTCAAATACCACAGCGCGACCCACCTGCTCCAACAGGCGCTTCGCGTCGTGCTGGGTGATCATGTCGCGCAAAAAGGATCGAATATCACTGCGGAGCGTATGCGTTTCGACTTTTCCCACGACAAACCCATGACGGCGGAGGAACTCGCCCGCGTAGAGTCAATCGTCAACGAGCAGATCAGACGCGATCTGCCGGTGACTGTGAAGATCATGAGCCTTGATGACGCCAAGGCGTCGGGCGCAATCGCCCTGTTCGGCGAAAAGTACGATTCACAGGTGAAGGTGTACTCCATGGGCGACTTCTCTAGGGAGGTGTGCGGAGGGCCCCACGTGGAGCGCACCGGCGTACTCGGCGTGTTCAAGATACAGAAGGAGCAGTCCTCTTCTGCGGGAGTCAGGCGAATCAGAGCGGCGCTGGAATAGCGGACGGCGCGGAACGTACGCTTTGCGCCGTAAAAACTGTATCCTTTCGAGAGAATTTTTTTTTTATAAGTGAAACAGTGAAGCCTGCTTCTCAAAATGCGGTTGATTTTAAAGCAGGCTCACGCAATAGATGCGGTACAGAGCAAGGAAGTGAATATGAAAAACAAACGGTTTTTAATTTTTTCGATTTTCTGCGTGGCCATCCCGGTTGCGGGATTCGCGCAGTACAACGGCAAGGCGGTGGTCGCCACTATTCAGTACAACACAACGGAGCCGGTTACCGCAGAGCAACTGCGGCTACAGGTTGAAATGCTGGAAAAACAGGCGAGCAGAGTGGCGACCACCCAGGAGCGGCAGCAAGTTCTCGATGGTATAATCGATCAAAAGCTGGTGGTTCAGGCTTCGGCAAAAGAAAAGATAACCATTTCCGAGACGGAGATCAATCAGCAGATTCAGGTGATCAAGCAGCAAATGGCGCAGTCCGCAGGCAGAATGCCGACCGACGCGGAGTTTGCCGAGGCAATCAAACAGCAGACCGGTATGGATATGAGCGTGTACCGCGACCAGATGAGACAGCAGATACTGATAAATAAATACATTACCCAGCGATACCTTCCTCAGGTTGTCTCAAAATCCAATGTTACGGTCAGTGACAGCGAGATCAATGAACAAATTCAGGATATGAAAAATCAACTGGCCGCGAGTTTGGGCGGACGCCAGCCGACCGACGTGGAATTTTCCGCCGCCGTCAAGCAACAAACCGGTTTGGAACTCGCCGCGTTCAGAGCGCAGTTGAGAACGCAGATGGCGCAACAAAAATATATTTTGAGGCTGGGCGGCGGAGAGCCTACCGATGATGATGTGAGCACAGAACTTCGCGCGCATCCGGCTCTGTACCGGCAGGACGGCTATGTACAGGGCAATTATATCCGCATTCCATTCACCTCGGCGACTAAAACCAGAGCGAAAGACACTGCGGACAGACTCATGCGGCAGATTGGAAGCAGCGGAGAAGAATTCCTGTTTCATTTCACCCAGATAAAGAACAACAGCGAGCCTCAAAACTATCAAAATTGTTTCGCCGGCTCCGATTATTTTGTGCAGAGCATTACGTTGCAACGAATGGGCAAGGAATTTTTTGATGTGGCGTTTCCTTCATCGGGGCCGGACAATCAGGGTATACGAAGAGTGTCCAAGCTGATTGAAACTCCGCAGGAATACGTGATCTTATACATTCTCAAGAGAGAGAAGGGAAAAGACTTGGGTTTAAATGACATCGTTCCCGAATATCTGGGAATGGGTTCAATAAATGTCAAAGAGTATATCGCCTCGGCTTTGTTGCAGGAGCGCATGAACGCTGGCACTGCGGCGTTAAGTAAAAATTTGGTCACTGAATTGCGCAGAGCGGCTACTATCAGAACCTTTCCTCAATATATCAACTGGTAATGGGGAGCATGTCGTCACGCAGACAGGGGCGGATTCTTGCGTTTCAGGCGCTGTACTCTTGGGAAGCGGTAAAGGGACGGTTTAAACCGCCGCCTGAAAAGCGGAGAATTTTTGAAGAGTTGCTGGAATTCCCGTGGATGGACGAGAAAGACAGCGAGTGTCTCCAAGAAGAAACGCGGTTGTTTTCGCGCCTTCTTATTACGGGTACGATTGAAAATCTCGAAAAGATAGATGAAACAATAAAATCCCATCTGGAAAACTGGAATTTTTCAAGACTCAGGAGAGTGGATCTTGCCGTGTTGCGGACAAGCGTTTATCAAATTCTGTTCCAAAGAGAGACGCCCGCTTCCATAGTGATAAGTGAGGCGATAACCATAGCAAAGATTTTTGGCGAAGAAAAATCTTATGGATTTGTCAATGGAATGCTTGACGGGATACGAAAAACGGTAGAAAATAGAGAGATATGAAAAAAAAAGCTCGTCTAAAGAAAGATTCTCTCAATGTCGCCTTGGTGGCGGGTGTTATAGTAGGATGCATTCTCTTGGGGGCGCTTGGCGTTGTCTCTATTATCGAACGGAACCTTACCCAATCCGGGCAGGATGACGAGCGTTTTTTTCGAGCCTTGCAGGAATTCGATGTTTTTTTGGAAAACACGCAAGGGATCGCGAGTGTCAACCAGATAAACCGCGCGTTCGATAACCTTGAGAAGAAGGCTCTTTCTGTAGAATCTCTGCTCTCCGTGTTGAAGCGGAGAAGGTTTTTAGCCCAACAAGACGCTCATTTTCTAGCCGTGTATCAAAAATCCGCGCAAAAAGCGGCGTCCCGTTATCCGGCTTCTGCGCCGCTTGCGGCAATCGCCGCAGAAGCCCTCCTTTTTTTGCCGGACGAGCCGGGTTCCGACGCCGAACTGGAAAACGCCCAAGCTGAGTTGTTGCGTTCTTACGCATCGCGCCTTTTCGGAACGCGGTATAAACCGGCTGCTTTGAGCGTCTACGTGCTTTTAGGCGACATGAATGACCCCGCAAAGGCTGCTCAAATTCCTGAGAAAGAATCGCTTTTTCCTGAGACAATAGAACAAGAACAATTCGCGCTTGACGACGCTATTTTGCAGATACTCGGCGGCGACATCGCCTCGGCCTCGGCGCGGACAAATGAGTTGCTCAAAACCAGCAAGTCGCCGAAAGTGTGGAATTTTGCCGCTCAATTCTTCTACGATTACGACAAGCCCTTGCAAGCGGCGCAAATTTTCGCTCAATTCTCCGATGAAGAGAGCGTTATCCGCCAGGCGGACGCGCTGTACCTCTCAAATAATACGACGAGCGCCCGTTCGTTCTGGACAATGCTTTCCACGTCCCAAAATGCCGCTTATAAATTGAAGAGTCTTTACAATTTGGCCGCAACGGAAACCAACCCTCAAAAAGCCGCCGCTTTTCTTGAACAGCTTGCAGACGCTTCGCAGTTGCATGACGATCCTTCCGCGCCGTACGCTACGTACGGCGTCATCAAATATTCACGGTTATTGCCGCCGGAAGCCGCGCTCTCCTATCTTGAATCTCAACAAGCCGTTGATCCGCTCATAGAGTTGGAAACGCTCCGCCGTGAACGCGAAATCAAGACTCCTGAAAAAATCATAGCCCAAACATGGATATTGCTGAACGAGCGCCCCTCTGACGAGCGGTTTTACGAATGGTCGGGCTGGTTGTTCAATTTTCTGCGCCGCCCCGGGGAAATGCAGTGGCTTATCCAGAACGCCGCCTATAACAACATAACGGGCGCATGGCTTGAGCTGTACAAAGGCATTTCCCTTGTCTACGCAGGCGATCTTGATGGAGCGCATGAACGGCTAAATCGCATTCTCCATGACACCCGCTACTACGCCGTGCCGGCGAACATGGCTCGCATCATGGAAGCGCGGCATATTGACGCGGCGGAAGCGCTCGCTTACTACGAGGAAGCTGTTTCGCGGGGAATTCACAGTCCGGAAATAGCCGCCCGCGTCCACTACAGGATGAGTCGTTGCCTCTATCTTCTAGGACGCAATGAGGAAAGCAAAAGCGCCCTTGAAAAGGCGCTCGCCCTAAATCCCAATTACCTCG
>JAIRTS010000281.1 GCA_031254795.1 Treponema sp. | reverse complement strand
AAAGGAAGCCGCCCGGCGCGTCAGATTATCCGGGCGAATATCCTGTTGTGCCTGGGCGAGAACGGCACAGAGAGACCGCTGGCGGGACAGAAGGCGAGATAGCCCGACAACGCGGTTGTAAGATAGCCTCGGCATGCCGGGTCGTCAAACAGTAGAGCGGGAAGGCATAGAGGGGGTTTTGAGCCGGAACGCGCGACAGTCGCCGGGGAGGCGCAGGCAAAGATCATAGCGTCGCGCCGCAGGGAGCCGCCTGAAGGGCATAGCCGGCGGGCATTGCGGCTTTTGGGAAACCGGGCGGTGGAACCGAGCGTCGTGGAACATATGTCGGCGCCTGTGGTTGGAAGGATATTAAAAAAAAACCGCGCAAGCCTCATGTAAAGAAATGTCGGTGTATGCCGCCGAAACGGAACGCGGTCTTCGCAGGGGCGATGGAAGACGTTCTTGAGGCGTGTCCGAGACCCTATAACGGGCGAAAGCCGGTGGTTTGCATGGATGAGCGACCGGTTCAGCTTTTGGGAGAGAAGCGGGAGCCGGCTTCCATGAGTGAACACCACGGCAAACGGGAAGACGGCGAATATGTCCGCGAGGGAACGCGCGGCGTGTCTCAGCGTCAACGCGACGGACCCGGCGGGATTGGGCGCGGGAAATGAAATCCGTCGCGACCGGACAGAAACCGGAATCAAAAGACGGCGAAGTGGCGGTTTACGACTAAGGACGTCCGCATTAAACTCCATGATTTACACCCATCCTTTTAGTGTTTACATGGTGCTAGGCGAATGGAACCATGAAGCCGCCGAAAGTGGCGAAGCGCAATGCAGCCTCGTTAGACGACATGGGAGCGCACGCCATTTTTGCTACATAAATTATTAAAATCATTATTTAACAACAACACTTCGTTTTTTGCGTTGCGAGCGTGATTGCCCAATAAAACATCCCTTGCAAACTTTATATTTAACATAATATAAAATATCAAAACAAACAAAAACACAGGCGCTTTTTTTAGCGCGACCATCCTTGAAGGCATTATAGATATTCCAATTTCTTCAATGCGCGTTAAGTTGTTTTTTATGTCCACGGCAATATTTTTTAAAATTTTCATGCTTTTTGCCACTCGCAAATCGACCATGCCGTTTTCCGTATAAAAATGTTTGTTTGCCATTGATATTGCGGCGTGAGTGACATGAAACGCCCGAATGTCATTTGAAATTTCAAAGGGTATTTTTGCCATTTCAAATATTTTTGAAATTTCCGTTATCCGTTCAGTCGTTTCCCCGTTCATTTCGCCAAAAGTCGTTCCCTGTATATTTTTAGAGCCGAATTTTGCGTGCAGTATGTCTTCTTTTATGTCACCGCCGGCGCCCGGAAAACCCGGAATTAATTTATCGCCAACAATTTTTACCCAACTGTCATATTCAACCGCATTGGATAAAGTCAAAATGTTTTTACTATGATTGTCTTTTATATCCATTAACGCTCCTTCAACTTGCTCATATCTTACAGCGACGAATATATAATCATAAATATCATTATTTTCCAATTTATCAACAATTTTTATTGACGCTTTTTTTAAAACATTTTTTTCGTAATATAACAAACCTTTCTTTTTCAATGTTTCCAGCCTTTTGCCGCGGGCAAATAATACGACATCAACGCCAACAGACGATAACCTATTGGCATACAAACTGCCAATAACACCGGCTCCAAAAACTAAAATCCTCATTTTTCCTCCTAAATTCACACAATATATGTTACGTCTCTTTTGTATAAATGTCAATATATCAACCAATTATTTCACATGTTTTTGTAAAAATTCTAGCCCCTATGTCGCATGACGGCGATCTCCCTGCAATTTTTCGGCGCCGTGTATCCGGGGAATGCTTCCGTCGCGCCGTCCGCGCCGCGGATTGGGCAGATTGAGGCGACTGTCGGCAATCATGATCCGTTTGTCCAGGGGTTGTTCGGGTCGCCTGCGCTCTTTGCCAGAGCCCTGATTTCTATGTTTATCTCCTTGCGAGCCGCTCGCAATTCCATCAACTTCGCGACTCCATCGCCGCTTCCGCCATAACCGCCCTCCTGTGGCTCACTATCCTAAATAGGCCAAGCGGCCAAACCTTCTTTTACGCGAGCCGCGCCTCATTTTTAGAATGTCCCGTATTCTTTCTTCCTGAAATATGCTATAGTTGGCGTGTAATTTTTTGGGCGTGAAAAGACCGGCGTTCAACCGAAGAGGCGGCGCCTCGCGCTCACACTAATTGAGGAGCAATCTATGTCAATAAACCAGAGGCAATTAAAAAAAATAAAAATCCCCGCTCGCGAGGAAGTCAATATCCAGGACACGTGGGACTTGTCCTCGTTATTCGTCAGCGATGACGCGTGGAACGCCGCGCTTGTGGAATTTGAACAGATGGCGGCGAAGATTTCCGCGTTTCAGGGGACGTTGGGACAAAGCGCCGAGAAACTCGCTGATTGGCTTGATTTTGCCAAAACATTCGGCGTTCTTGAGGAACGGCTTGGGTATTACAGTGAATTGCGGCAAACCGAGGATGAGGGAAATGCAGCCGCCCGTACCATGACCGGAAAGTTTATGATGGCAGCCGCCCGCACGGCCGCCGCGTCCGCATGGGATGCACCGGAAATACAGTCCATTCCCGACGATGTTATGCAGACGTTTTTGGGGCATCCCCGCATGGCGGAATACCGCGTTTATCTGCAAAAATTGCTGCGTTTCAAACCGCATGTGTTGAGCGAAAAAGAGGAGCGCCTGCTCGCCCTGCACAGCGAGGGAGAAGGCGTGGCGCGAGACGCCTTCTCTATGCTTACGAATGTGGATATTGATTTTGGCGTCATTGCGACTGCTGAGGGGGAATTGCCCCTCTCCCAGTCAACATGGTCTGTGTTTATGGAAAACCCTGACCGCGATGTGCGAAAACGGGCGTATGCGGCGTTTTACCGGCAGTTTGACGCGCACAAGAACACGCTCGCCGCCCTCTACAGTGGACGCGTCAAGCAAAACGTGATCCACGCCCGCGTCCGGGGCTATTCGTCGGCGCGGGACGCCGCCCTTTTTCCTGACAATGTGAGCGGCGAAGTGTACGACAATCTTGTTTCCACAGTCAACGCGAATCTTGAACCCTTGCGCCGGTACTATGCGTTTCGGAAAAAGCGACTGGGCGCGCCGGAATTGCGCCATTATGACGTATACGCGCCGATTGTGGACGTTCCACGCAAGAAAACCTCATGGAATGAGGCTGTCGATATGGTGTCCAACGCGCTCGCCCCCCTGGGCGAGGAATATGTGACGACGCTCCGCGGCGGTCTTTTAGGACGCTGGGCTGACCGGTACGAGAACAAAGGCAAGCGATCCGGCGCTTTTTCCGCTGGGAGCTACACCGGAGACCCCTACATTCTCATCAACTACAAGGAAGACTCTATCCGCGATGTGTTCACTCTTGCCCACGAAGGGGGGCATTCCATGCATTCATGGTATTCGGCGAAGTCAAATCCCTTCATGCGCTACGCCTACACCATTTTCGAGGCCGAGGTGGCGAGCGCTTTCAACGAAGACCTTCTCTTTCGGCATTTGAAAAACACGGCGCAAGACAAAGCGTTGAAAGCCTATGTCGTGAACAAGCGCGTTGACGATATATTGGCGACATTGTACCGGCAGACCATGTTCGCTGAATTTGAAAAGCGTACCCACGAGTTGGAAGAGTCAGGCAATCCGCTTACGGTTGACGTGTTGCGGAGCGAGTACCGCAGCCTTTTGGAAAAGTATTTCGGGCCTGACATGACGCTTGAGGAAACCAGCGATCTTGAAGGCTTGCGCATACCGCATTTTTACAACGCATTTTACGTATACAAATACGCCACCGGCATTTCAGCGTCTCTCGCTCTTGCGGAACGGGTCGTTTCCGGCGGAAAAAAAGAACGGGAGGACTACTTCGCGTTTTTGAAATCCGGCGGTTCGCGCTTCCCCATCGAAAGTCTTGCAATCGCGGGCGTTGACATGGCGAAGCCGGAGCCGGTGCAAGCCGCATGCGACATTTTCAGCGATCTGGCGCGAGAGTTGGAGGAACTAATTTAAAGAGCGGCGTGGAAATAACATGACCGTTACGCGAAATAAAATCTGAAATTTTCTTGGAAAAATGCGGACGCCGCCACCCATGGCGGCGCAAATAAATTCTATTGACAAATCACCGAATTGTGTGTAATATTATATTTCAAGAATAAATCGCAGGGAAGGGAAACACTATGAAACGAAACAATACATTAAAAGACTTGTTGAAAATGGAGCAAAATATTGTCAATGACTTATTGAAATTATTTAACGACAAACATGATTTCGATAGAATAATTTACACGGAGTGGACGGCAAAAGATGTTTTTGCCCATATTGTTATGTGGCATGAAAGTTTTGCAAATAATATTATCGATTTGATAAATGGGAATGAATTGAATCTGTTGAAAGGCTTGCTGTATGAAATAAATGAAAAAGGTGTAAGAGAATATAAAAAATATACCATTGAAGAATTAAAAATAAAAATAATAAACGCGCAGGAAAAAATAAACGGCAATATTGAAAATGGAAAAATAAAATCAATGCCGTACCGGAAAAACAGTAAAAGAGAATATACGAAAGAGGAACATTTGGAAATAGTATATAAACACATTAAAGGACATTATAAAGATATTATAAAAAATATAAAATAAAAAAACGCCGCGCGTCCATTCACGGCGTTTCGTAGCAGATTTTATTTCGTATAACACAAGGCTGTATATGCTCCGCCGCTAACTTGTTTGCGCCGTAAACTTGTTAGCGCCGCCAACTCGTTGGCGCCGCCTGCGGCGGGGAGGCTCATGCCTTGACGATTACGGAATAATAGATGAAAACATCGGCCCCCACGGCCCCGGCTCTCCTTTGGCGTTTTCGTAACGAACGCAAAAATACACCGTCTTTCCGCTGTCCTCCGCCGGAAAGTCAAACAATTCCTTCTTGCGGCGGGTGAACCGTGAATGGGGCAGATCGTCGCCGGAGCCCGGAGCCTTCGAAAGCTCCCGTTTCGCCCCCGTCGCCGCTTCCCCCGACGCCCCGCCCGGCGGCAACACCCCGTAGTAAACGCGGTGGCCATAGTCGCTCCGGTGAGGATCGGGCGGAGAACCCGCGGCAGGCCGCAAATGCAGATCCAAAAGATGCACCCCCGGACGGCTTATATCCGCCTCCGCTTGCGCCGCGGGCGGCGGAACCGGCGTCCGGGTCGAGTCTTTTGGCTTCAGTTCAAGGGAGATAATGTCGGCGTCCGTGAGCGGCGGACTTAAAAACCACCGGCTCTTGATAAACCGCATCTTCGCGATCAGCGCGTCAAAAGCCGCCTTGCAGTTCGCGGTGACAACCGGCGTCCGCTCGCTGCTCTGGGCCATCGCCAACGCGGCCCCGGCTGCGACGGTCAATGTCTGAAGCTCCGCAACCTCTGTTGACGGAACCTTCCACGCTTTCGCCCGCGCCTCCAACACCACAAGCCAATTTTTGGCCATCGCAAGCTGCAATTCCCGCCTGCCGGGGAGCCAATTACCTTCGTAGGGCATACAACGCCTCCTTTTCAGTCTAATTTGTTACGGAAGCATACACCTTTTTAACGTTATAAACAATGGAGCGCCCAAGCAAGACGTTTTCCCGGTTAAAAACGCCCCATTTCTGACCAGGAATGTCTTGTTTCTGATTAGAAACATGTCGTTTCTGATTAGAAATATGTCATTTCTGACCAGGAATGCGTTATTTCTGATCAAGAATATGCCGTTTTTGACCAGGAATGTTTTGTTTCTGATTAGAAATATGTCATTTCTGACCAGAAATGTCTTGTTTTTGATCAAGAATATGTCGTTTCTGACCAGAAACGTTTTGTTTCTGATCAAGAATATGTCGTTTCTGACCAGGAATGTCTTGTTTTTGATCAAGAATACGTTGTTTCTGACCAGAAATACGTTGTTTCTGATCAAGAATATGCCGTTTCTAACCAGAAACGTTTTGTTTCTGATCAAGAATGTTTTATTTTTTATCAGAGAGGCTTTCCCAAAACTAATTGACTGCGCGCTAACGTTCCCGGCAGAACCCGTTGCCCGCCGCGATTTTTCGTGGTATAACCGACTATCTTGTAAAGTTGAGGAGTATCTTATGGCTATTTGGTTACGGAAAGTCAGGCGGACCAATCCGCAGGACAGAAACCAGTCAAAGTGGTATTTGACCCAGGAGAAATC
>JAIRTS010000219.1 GCA_031254795.1 Treponema sp. | reverse complement strand
GTCAAGCGCGGGTAGACTGCTGGAAATCATTCGCAAGAGTGATGCCAGATAGATGGCGGTGTAATACCGGTTCGCTGGTACTAACAGAACCCGGCTTATGATTTACCGTTTTTTGTTATAAATGCTGTTCCAAAAGCCAGCTTCTTCGGGTGCGTTTTGGAACAGTGACTTAACTGTCTGATTTTTTGGAAGAGGGTATTCGCTCCTATATTTTTTAGAACGCCACCTAGATTTAAGTGGAAAAACAGGCTTTTTACCACTTTTCCTCAAGCTTGTTCCAGAAACAACGCGAACACGGTTTGCTAAATAACGTAGTTCGCGTTTTGGAACAAGCTCATTTTTTTATTTTTACAACAATATCGTTAAATCCACCTGTTTGTAAACAAAAAAATATAATTTCGTGTTTACCGCTTACAAGCATTTCATCCACCGCCCTCACTACACCATATGGAGCATTTGTCGACCAATCATAAAGAGTGTAATCATTAAATTGTATAATGCCGTTGTTTTTTACCTTATTTAATAAAACCCTAATGTCTTTTTTTACACTGTCATAGTCATGCGCTGCATCCAAGTACACGTAATCAAAATAATTGTCATCAAATGTTTCTAATACATCCCATGAAAGCCCTTTTTTGAGAATAAATTTTCCATTTCCAATTTCATTGGCGAATTTTCTCTCAATAAATTCCTTTTGTCCTATGTTTAAATCAGCCCAATCGGTTCTTCCCCAAAAATCTTCCCCCGGACCGCTTGCAAAAATGTCTATCGCATAAAATTTACTTGGATTCATGCTGTCAATTATTTTCCTGCTGAAGTCACCATAGGCAACTCCAACTTCCGCCATGCTTCCACCTTTTGGCAATAAAAACAATACGGATTCGCGGTCAGGTAATAATTTGCAATTCAACATAATTTCAGCGGGTAAATGTAACCCTTCTAATACATGGGGGGGGGGGGGGGCATAGTTTGAGGGCAATCATCCCGTTTAATATCTTTCCTCCATGTATCCAGTTTTTTAGAAAGCATAAACATCTCCAATAAGTTATCTATATTACTCCATACGAGCTATTATAAACGATACTATAAATAGATGTGTTTTGTCAATACCTCGATCGGAAAAACAAAATCTTTGCCGCATAATTTCGTTCGAGCGAATTTTGAGAAAATAGTAAATCCTATCCAATTCACATGACCTGCGGAATACCCACCATCCGCCCAAAATTCGAGCCGCGAGACTAGAGCTTCCGCGATCAAGGTGGTTCCAGCAACATCAAGCCCTACGGTATGAGCGATGTCTTGACGCAATTCGTAATCTCTTTTGTAGCTTTCCGCTCTACAGGGAGGCGTTGAGGACGGCGGGATCAAGTACAAAAACAACGCGTACCTGATGGAACGGATCTATATCTTCACCGGAGGAAAGGATGAGAAACGTATCGTTTCTGTCAATTAATGGATCAGTAGGATGCATGCCGAAAACCACTCTCGCTATGACACGCAGGGACTTCTCGCCGAGAAAGAACGAGCCAGCTTTTTTCCAGACACTTTGCCGTCAACGCATCTTAAAAACGTCAAATGGATAGGAGAAGACATACTTTTCCTCGAATGGGACGGCTTAAAAGCGGGTGACAACACGGAAGCCCACTACTATAAACTCACCCTTCTCGCGGCAAAAACCGGTGTCAACACCGGAAAGGGTTTTTACTTGCAAGAAGAACTCTCATTCTATTTTAAAGTGGAGTCATAATGTCTATGCTAAAAAAAATCGCGGCCGCATCTGCCATTGGTGTTTTTATAGTGTGTTCTTGCGACATACTTCGTAACTCTCCGTTTGAAGTAGTGTCATGGAGTCCGGGCGAAGGCTTTCACCACGACATTGACGCCATTTTCGTGACGCTTTCGCATGAAAGCGACGCATCAAGCGTGGAACACGCCTTTTATCTCACCCAGAACGGCGTTTCGGTTTCGGGCGTTTTTTCATGGCGCGATAAGACGCTGTTTTTTACGCCAGCGGTGAGGTTTGAATCGAATTCCGATTACGAGATAAGCATTTCAACCGACGCCTATGACACGCAGAGACTGTCTTTTGACAGAAAATTCGAAGCGCGGTTTACCACACGTCCTCCGGGGGAACGTCCAGCCCTTGTCTCTATATATCCTGAAGACAACGGTATAATAACCGGCGAATGGGAACCGCTCAGAATCATGTTCTCCTGTCCTGTTCCGTTGCTTTCATGCGTCAACTCCATATCGTTCACGCCTTCCAACAACGGTTCATGGCGGATCGAGAATGAGACTACCAGCGTTTTTACTCCGCTGGATTCATGGGAAAATAGCGCGTCTTATAAAGTAGCGATAGGAGCGGATTTCAAAAATACACTTGGCTTGTCCCTTGATAAAGAGGAGACGAGCCGATTCAGCGTAGGAAACGACAATACGCCTCCCTAGATTACAGCGGTCTACGCCGTAACACCGGCTTTTCCTCCAGACGATTCAGCCGCTGAATCCCTCCTTGTCCCAAACGACGCGGCGGCGAAAATTTCTTGGATGAAAAATGCCGGATGGGAGGCGAACACCCGCCTGCGGCTCGTTTTCTCCGAACCGGTTGACGTTTCCTCGGTCAAAAGCCGCGTCACTGTGGAACCGCAGGCGGCTCTTGTCATGGACGTGGAGTCGGACTATGCGGAAACAGTTGACTTCTCGTTCGCCAAAAATCCGGATTTTGAAAGCCGTTTTCTTTTCCGCCTAACAGCAGGAAGCAAGGATAAGTCCGGCAATATGAGATCAGAGACGCAGGTGTACCGCGTTTACGCAGATGGCGCTCATTCAAAGCCGCCGAAATTCATGAGCGTCCGCCAGCATTTGGCGCCAATGCTGGCGGACGCGGATCAGCGCCCCGCCGCCTTCCCGTTTGCCGGCGAATCGGGGGGCCAATTTGCGCCTTTTATATTCTTTGACGAAATAAACACCGCGCCGTATGAAAGCGAAATTCCTTTCTGGATTGAACTGTACTTTGAAACTGCCTCAGGCGCCGCCATTGATCTTTTTTTGCTTATGGAGGCGTTCAGCGTCAGTGCGACCAATTCGGCGTTTAATTTTTCACCGCGCTTGGCAGTTGACGGCAATTTTACCGTTCAAACCGCAGTTTCGGGCTGGGAATCATATACACGGGTTGAAGCCCGGGGGAAACTTACCAATACCATTCATTCCGGCGTGATCTCCATTCAGGTCAATGCCGGCTTGTCCGACTCGCTGGGCGTTGTTTCTGACGCTCCCATGAGGCTGGTATTGGTGAAGTGATGAGATTCTTGCCTGCCGCCACTTTCCACGTCCCGCACTCCGGCTTGTCCGAAACGCGGGATAGCGTAGCGATTCATACGCTGGTACGGCCGCGTTGCCCGGCTTGCTTGAGCTTTACATTCGTTATTTCTCAACCAATAGAAGCTGTTCCAAAACTAACCCGAACCTTTGGTTCACGGAACGCAATTCGCGTTTTGGACAGGCTCAATACGCAAATTCATTAGCCGCTTCCAAAGCGGATGCATTATGTGTATGTCCGCCAATATCAGCGGCCGCATACGGACTCCATAAACGCCGCTTTGTTTTCTATAGGCGATGTTTTCGGCCTGCCCAAATCTTTCCGCGCGCCTTTTTTTATCCGCACTTCGATAAATGCGAGCGCTTCGCGCGCCGCGGTTTTTTTCGCAAGGGTCTGCCGCAAGTCCGCTTTGGCGTGGACGCGACGCGCAAGCCCGTAACCGCACGCGCGCGCGACAGCGGGCAAGTCTATGTCGGCCGCGATGGTAGGCTGCCCTCCGACCGAATCATGCGCGGCGTTGTTCAACACGATATGACGGAGATTTCGCGGTTTTCGCGCTCCTATCATCGCGAGCGCGCCCATGTGCATAAGAAGCGCCCCGTCCCCATCCAAACAGGTGACGCTTAGCTCGGGCTTCTGAAGCGCGATGGAGAGCGCCATTGAAGACGCATGCCCCATGGAGCCTACCGTAAGAAAATCCCGCTCATGTCCCTGATGGAGTCTGTCGCGTGTCTCATACAGTTCCCGTGACGCCATGCCAGTGGTCGAGACAAAAATCTCGTCTTTTCCAGACGCGATCACAATCTCCTCAATGGCCTCTTCACGGGTCATTTCCGCTTCAATATCCCGTTTTTTTTGCAGGCTATATGGCGCAAAGGTGTCTTTCGGTACAATAAATGCAAACTGTCCGCTTGTTTCCGCGATTCTTTCATAACACAGTTCTATTTGTTTGCCCAGGACGGCTTCGGTGTCAGCCATGATCACGTACGGGATGCCCATCGCGTCAAGCAGCTTGTCCGTAACCTTTCCCTGTTTGACGTGTTGCGGCTCGTCAGGCGATCCCGGCCGTCCGCGCCACCCGATGACAAGCGCAAGTGGCATACGGTACACATCGGGGTCTACAAGTGAAAGCAGTGGATTCACCGCATTGCCGATTCCAGAGTTCTGCATATACACAAGCGGTGTCTTTTTGGTCGCAAGGTGATAGCCTGCGGCAAGGGCAATCGCCGCGCCTTCGTTTGCCGCGATGACATGACGTTCGTCAGCGGCATGATCCGTAATGTACGCGCAGAAATGTTTCAACAGCGAGTCCGGAACGCCCGTAAAAAAATCCGTGCCTCGTGATACAAGCGTTTCATAAAAAAAACGTGGATCAATCATGCCTCACCTCCGTTCTCATTGGGGGCTGGAAAGCGCCATTTTCAACAACCCCTATTATTTTCCACCCGGTATAAGTTCCAGGATCTGTTTGATAGGCATACACAGGCGGTCCGCCTCAAGCGAGCGTCCGTTTGTAAGGATCGTCTCCGCCACTTGCATCATGGCGGGGTACGACGCGCGAAGCATGTGGTTTGCATAAATGACAATATTCGCGCCCCATCCGGCAAGCTCTTGTTCCGTATACCGGTTGTAGGTAGTTGGAACCAGCACAAGCGGAACATGCTCATACTCTCGCCTAAATTGCCCGCAAAACGCGCGGATATCCTCGCCGGACGTTTCCTTGCTGTGAATCATAACGCCATCCGCCCCGGCGGCGACATAGGCTCGCGCGCGTTCCATGGCGTCAGACACCGGAAAACCGGCTATGAGGCTTTCAAGCCGCGCGATAATCATAAAGTCATTCGTAACCTGGGCGTGTTTACCCGCGTTGATCTTCTCACAGAATTCAGGAATTGGGCATAACTCCTGCGTCACTTCGGTGCCAAAGAGCGAATTTTTCTTTAGCCCTATCTTGTCTTCTATTATCACCGCGCTGACACCGTTCCGCTCAAGGGTTCTCACGGTA
The DNA here is from genome assembly GCA_031254795.1 of Treponema sp. GTDB lineage: Bacteria > Spirochaetota > Spirochaetia > Treponematales > Breznakiellaceae > JAIRKH01. The sequence goes on along the minus strand of JAIRTS010000219.1, from coordinate 3,217 downwards.
AACACAAAATGTTCGCGCTTGCCTCCAGTATCCCCATCGAAAATAATCGGTTTTGTCGTACATTCAAGAATGTCAGTCAGTCCCTGCAAACGGGTCGTTAGGTCCACCGCTTCAATGTCCGGCTTTCCCTTGCTGGTGGAATCGGTCAGGCTCGACGACCACATGCCGTCAAAGCCGCGCATTCCATCTTCTTTCGCTATTTCAAGACGCTCTACAATGAGAGCGGAAAGGCCGGAGTGCGCCTCCATGATTCGCAAAAACGGCTTCGCGTCAAGCAACCGCCGCAACGCCTTGAGCCTGATGTCAGGCGTCGTTCCGATGGATCGCATGGCTTCGTTCAGTGAGGAAGAATCAACACCCCGCGTATAAGGGACTTCAATGACCTCGCCGCCCAATTCTTTCATTACGGCGAACACTTCCTCGCGCATTTTCTGTTCCGGCCCGCTTTTCCAGTCGTCTCCATGAATTATTGCGTCCGGTTTATATTCGCGTAAATTCGGTACATAACTCCATTCTTTCTGGGGAACAACCCGCGCCACTCCTTTTATACGCTCTATGATTTGACGGCGCTGTTCATAGCTGAGAAAAGGCAGTCTTTTGTGCGCGGCGATGGCGGCGTCTGTAAGAAGTCCAACCAGTACATCTCCATGCTTTTCACCTTCACGGATAATGTTTATGATACCGGGATGAATGATGTCCCCCCTCATCCCTAGATATACGATTTTCCTCTTTTCAGACATAATTTCCCCTATTTTCCCTTAAAAGCAATGACATTTTGCAAGTTTATAATACTCGCCGCCTCGTGTCAAGCGTTCATGTGCGCTGGCGTTTGGCTTTTGTATGCAACATCGTTAGAGCCTAATCTATGTCGCCGTTTTTGTACACTCTCACTATTTTTCCACTTGAGGAATTTATTGGAATTGATGAACCTCCCTGCTCTGAAGGGCGAGATATTAAACCCCACTGCGAATAAAAGCACAGGCTATGCCGGTGAGAATGGGAGGACAGTACTCTCCAAATTTTGGGAAGGATTGAAATTTTCGCCCCCTTCAAGAGGGCTTCCTCAAGCCACGGGCTATGCCGGTGGTCTTCGACTTTCACAAAAGGTGAGAATGGCTTTAACCATCCTTATGTTCCTTGTTTCCATAATCGCGTTGGTCAATATCTTTGCTTTTCTGGGGAACTACGGATTTCTCACCCCAAACGACAAAAATGCGCTCGTTATGTGCAATATGGCTCTAAATTTTTTTAAAAAATTATGTAAAGAATAAGAAATTTCTTAAAAATACTCTGTAAAACAACGTTTTTTGTCCTCAAATTCACTGTAACAGGCGGTGTCCATGCCGCCTGAAATTTGTTCTCTGATTTCCGAAAAGCCGAAAGCGTCATCTCCACATAAATACAAAAGGGGACTAGCCGCACGGTTGGCGGTAGCGCCTTCGACACACTCGTCCGCCACTATATTCTCAAAAAATATTATTCCCCATTTGTTTGTTTCTTAAACTGTTCACCCCATTTCCACATTACGTCATAAATTGGTCTGAGGCTTTTCCCAATTCGGTCAGGGAATATTCAACCCGAGGGGGAACTTCCGCATACACCTTGCGGTTGACAAGTCCGTTTTCTTCCATAATACGCAGGTGGTCTATCAGAACTTTTTGGGAAATCCCCGTAAGTCCTTTTTTTAATTGGCCGAAGCGTTTTGTCCCCGTCAATAAATCACGGACAATTAGCATTTTCCAACGATCACCCATTATCATAAGGGCGGTTTTAACCGGACAATCGGGCAAATTAAAGCGTTTCAGCATATGTCCCTCTATTAGTTACTTAAAATATACTATAGCACTCAAAAAATACTACCAAATAATCAGCCCTCATATTGCCATAAACTATGTACAGTATTATTATACCCATAGTGGCTAAAAAATACAAGCCCTAAACAAATTTTTTTGGAGACATAACATGATTGACTTTGCGGCAACCTTAAAGGTAACCCCAAACGGGGTTTTGGCGACGGCGGACGGAAACAAATTAAAAACAAGGGTATTTCAATACCTGTTTTCGGACGGTAGCAAGGTGTATTTCTGCACCAGCAGCGAAAAAATGGTATATGCTCAGCTAAAGGCAAATCCCAACGTGTCATTTTGCACCTATCCGCAGGATTTTGACCCGGTTTTGTCGGTGAACGGCAAGGCGGTTTTCGTTGAAGACGCGGTATTGAAAGCACGGGCACTCGATGAAAATCCCAGTATAAAAGGGATTTACAAAACCCCGGACAACCCGATTTTCAAAATCTTTTACATTGACGTTGAGGAAGAGGAGACCTTCAGTTTCGCCGAAGGACCGAAAACCTATACGGTATAGACGGGGCATACCCGCCATAAAGGGTAACGCATTCGCTCGGGAAAATACGTTATCCGCCATGGCAAACGGAGCATCCGTTTTGACAAATGACCTATCCGGAACGGCAAATGGAACATCCGGATAGGCAAATAAGTCATTCGGAATGGAAAATGAGTCATCCACCTTAGCAAATGGAGCATTCGTTGTTGCAAACAACCTATTCGCCAAGGCAAACAAGGTGTTTTTCAGGGAAATCAGGATATTTTCCCGGAAGAATAAACTGTCCGTTTAAGCGGACAACAGAGAACAGGAGATAAATATGGCAGATTGGCTACCCGGAACTCGTGAAGGACAGCTCAATATGGCGAAAATATGGGCAATCATTATACAAAGCAAGGCAAACGCATGGGATATACCCGCATCAATATTGCCGGAATTACAAATAGTCTTTACGGACGCGGAAAATATCCTTCAACTGACGCTTTCCAGCGACCGAAGCGCTATGATAAATACCGAGTGCCAGCGGTTTTTCGGCACATTGGTGGAAAAAACGCGCTTTATCAAAGACCGTTATTTTAAGACACCGCCTTTAGTAGACGAGGACTACACAACCCTCCTCTTGAAAGTACCGGACACCACCAGAAGTTCACGGGGAACTCCCAATAGAAAATGGTATCAGGGGAGAAACCGGATATGGCCCGTGGTGGCCCATGTTTCATGCAATCGTTCCATGACGAAACGCCAACGGCACAGATGGCGGGGACAGTTGTTACGCAACAGACCCCGCCAATTTTTTGTAGTGATAAATTATTTACTGGAAGGCATTGATCCCACGCCCCTCGCCGTCTATGGCGCGGGTCGCCTCGGGAAACAC
>JAIRTS010000165.1 GCA_031254795.1 Treponema sp. | reverse complement strand
CGATTTCCCCGCTTCCCCGATGATACGCATATATAAGCCACACCTTGTTCTTCTTTTTCCCCACATATGTCCAAAATTCGTCTATCTCAAGGCAGTCATAGTGGCTTTGTTTCGGTTTTATCTTGTATTTTGTCGGTTTAAGTACTTTTAAGACTGTGGTTATGCTTATTTGGAGTATTATCCCGATGTCCCGTATGCCAACTCCTCTGACCAGCATGATTTTTATCATGTTTTTATCCCATGAAAGGGTTCCTTTGTAAGCGCGTTCATGATCGGATATAAACTGACGGCCGCACTCTTTGCGGAGGTAATTTGTTTACCCTTGTTTTTTTCCCGTTCCGGGTTATGTTAGGCGCTGTGGCAATGGGGGCATTTGATTTCTATGGTTATTGACATAATTTCATAATATTTCTTTGTGTCCCTGTTGTCATTACCCCTTTATCATACTTTCTAGATCACCACCCACGCGGGATATTGTGCCTTTAGAGACTGTCTCAAATTCCACGCAATTTAAGGAAATTTTATTTTTTGAATAACGAACCGTCAGCGGAAAATGCGCAAAGACGCTTTACGCGTTTATCATGGCCGCCGTTCCGGTCGGAGCTTCACCAGATACGGAGGGCAGAGTCTTCGGGCGCTTTGATGTCCACCGTTTCTCCAGTAGGGATAATGACGTAAAATCCTCTCTTCAAAGCATAGTTGGCGACATTTTTGGGGACAATGGCTCCCGCAACGGCTCCGAGGTATTTCCGCCCGTCATTGCGCTCGTCCATAGTCCGGCGCAACATTTCCATCCGCCTTAGGTGGTCGTGAATATCCTCCATAGTCAGGTGGATGTTCACCTCCACCGCCAAGGCGTACTCATCGTTTTCAAACAGTATGTCTACACTGGCCAGCCCTCTTTGATTATAATCCCAAATCTCGACATCCCGTGAAATGCGGTTAAAAACAAAATTCATCGCTTTAAATTTTTCATGGAGTTTTGGAGACATGAGATGTTCAATCACATCTCCCATGCGTCCGAAAAATTTCTCAATCTTCCGGTCAGTTTCCTGCATACGCCAGTCGATCTCTTGCATACCCCATTCGGGTTCTCCACCCATTCTTTCGAGCAACCGCCCGGTCTCCACGCTCATTTTTTCAAGCAACCGGTCGGTTTCCGCGCTCATTTTTTCGAGCAGCCACTCGGTCTCCGCCCTCGTTTCTTTGAGCAACCGCTTGATTTCTTCCTGTTGCCGGATGTTTTCCTGGAACATAGCCCAGACCTCCTCAACAGTTGCTCCATGAGGCGGATCCCGCCTCTGCGTCGTCATGTCTCCCATGCATTCTTCTCCCGGCGCCTGTTCATAACCCGCTTACGCGCGAAACCGCAGTTCGCGCGCATCCCGCTGCGGGACGAACCGACTCCTATCAAAATAATACCCTACCTTAAAGAAAATGGCAAGATTGCGGCGCAAAAATCTCATTCGCCTAATGTCCGCTCCCATAATGCCCGCTCTATGGGCATCCCAACTTATTTATCATGTTCGCCTGATAACCGGCTCCAAAGCCATTGTCAATATTCACCACGGAAACGCCTGGAGCGCAGGCGTTCAACATGCCGAGCAGCGCGGCCAGTCCGCCGAAGGACGCGCCATAGCCGACTCCGGTGGGAACCGCGATGACCGGCGCTGACACCAGCCCGGCCAGGACGCCCGGCAGAGCGCCTTCCATGCCGGCGACGGCGATGATCACCCGCGCTTTGCGTATGTCGCTGAGGCGGGCAAAAAGCCGGTGTATGCCCGCGACTCCCACATCACAAACAAGCTCCACTACACTGCCGAAAAACTCCGCGGTACGCGTCGCTTCCATCGCCACCGGCAGGTCCGATGTGCCGGCGCATACCACCGCGACAAGCCCTCGCCGGTTCTGTGGCTCGCAAAATACGCCGACTGTGATGGTCCGCGCCGTTTCGTCATACACCGCTTCGGGAAAGGCGGATAGCACGCGCGCCGCGAGCGAAGGAGACGCCCTTGTCGCCAGCGCCGGAACGCCACGTTCACGCAAGGCGCGTATAATCGTCAAGGACTGTCCATCGGTTTTGCCGGCGCAGTATACGACTTCAGGATACCCCGTGCGGTCTTGGCGTTCCGCGTCAATGCAGGCGAACGCGCCGCGCTCTTCAGCCGTTTCCACCGCCTCTCCCGCCGGCACAGAGCGCGGCGTTCATGCTGCCGGTCGCGTACCCTGAAAGTTCAAACGCGACATAGATAAAACCGATCTTTTTGATTTTTTCGGAGAGGGCGTCAAGCAGAGCCGTGTCAAAAAACAGCTTCCGTTCTTCTGGCGCAACTTCTATACGCGCAAGCGCCCCGCCCTGCATGCCATGCCGGCGCACCCGCGCCTGACGGAAACCGGCTTCCGTCAAGACGGCTTCAGCCCGCTCCACAGCGGAAAGTTTTTCAACGTCAATGATTTCGCCATAGGGGATGCGGGAAGCGAGGCACGCGAACGCCGGCTTGTCCCATGTTGGCAGGCCGCGTTCTTTTGAAAGAGCGCGGACATCCAATTTGGCAAACCGCGCCTCGCGCAACGGGCTTATAACGCCCAATTCCGCGAGCGCCCGCATGCCCGGACGGTAATCACCTTCATCATCGGCGTTGGAGCCGTCCAGCACAACGCTTATGCGTCGCGTCTTCGCGTAATCAATAATCGCGCCGAATTCATGTTTTTTACAGTAATAACACCGGTCAACAGGATTGCCCGCCACATCGTCTTCAATAGCGGGCGATTGCAACAGCACGTGTTCAATGCCGATAAGGTCAGTGACGCGCTTCGCGTCCGTGATTTCACGCGCCGGCAACATTGGCGACACAATGGTAACGGCTATCGCCCTGTCGCCCAGCGCGTCAAACGCGGCGGCGCATACCAACGCGCTGTCAACGCCGCCTGAAAAAGCGACCGCAACCGATTCTTTCTCGCCAATGGCGGCGCATAAGCGCTGATATCGCTCGTCGCGCGTATTCATGCGTCCCCCCTGGCAAGCCGCTCTTTCACCGCGTCCGCCGCAAGCTCAATGGCTTTGGCAAGCGAGGTCGCTTCAAAGCCGGGAAGCGTAAAATGCTCGTTCTTCACGGGCAATAATATCCGCTCGCATGGAGCGGCGAGAATGGCGTCAGCCATGACAGGCGTAATTTCGCCCATCATACTGTTTGGAATGACAATGCCAATAGGTCCCACTATAAAACCGCCCAAAAGCACGGACACGCGAATCGCGTTCTCGCCGGTTGCGCCTCTTGTCGCGCCTGCTTTGAGCATACGTTCCGTAGCTCCAAAATTAGCGCCGAGAGCGATAATTTCTTGCCGCTCGTCAAGGATTTCTCTCAAGCGTGAAATCAACTGGGCGCCGATTCCACCGCCCATACCGTCTATTACCACAATAGTTTTATTCATATCAAGTGATTATTATAATGAAAGCTCTGCTTTCGCCGAAAGTTCTCCTTTCGCAGTCAGGGGACGACAAAAACCGCTCCGCCGCTTTCATAACGGCTTGCGCCCGCGTATACGCGGGAAACGTCTTCGGACATTGAATAATAATACCGGAAAACGGCGGGCAATGTCAAGCGGACGCCGCTCATCAAAAACCGCGCTTCCAGCTATTTAGTGTCTGTCCACAAAGTCGGTTACTTTGCGGACAGACCGCAGACTTTAGTCCGATGCATTTTCTCACATAAGGGCTGCGAAAATGCAGTTTTCAAGGAAGCCTGTCTGCCACTAAAGGAAAGCGGCGCATCCAGCCACTTAAAAATACTCTGTAATATGCTGGGGGCGGAGCGTCCACACTTTATGGAGCGTTTCCAGATTGCCGAGCGCTTCGATTCCGGTTTGTTTTGACAAGAGGGCGTTTTCCAGCGTACGG
>JAIRTS010000151.1 GCA_031254795.1 Treponema sp. | reverse complement strand
CTTCAGCGCCGCTCAAGAGGCTTTGAAAGTCAGGATTTTGGTGAAAATAGAGCAAGCCTCTTATTAACCCCGCGACGGCGTTATGCGCCTATTTGCCGCGATGCATCTCAATAAGCGTTGAAAGCAGTTTTTTCTGTTCTTTTCTCGGCGAAATAATATCCACAAACCCCTTTTCCTGCTGAAATTCGGCGCGTTGGAAGCCTTGCGGAAGGCTTTGCCTGATGGTTCCCTCAATGACGCGGGGACCGGCAAAACCAATGAGGGCGCCCGGCTCCGCGATGATGATGTCGGCGAGCATGGCGAAGGACGCGGTGACCCCGCCGGTGGTCGGATCGCACAGCGTTACGAAAAAAGGAACCCGCGCCTCGTCAAGCTCCGCGGCGGCGGCGGCGGTCTTCGCCATTTGCATAAGGCTGAAAATACCCTCCTGCATACGCGCTCCGCCCGATGTCGTGTAGAGGATCACCGGCAGCTTTTCTTCTATACCCTTGCGCATGGCGCGGCTCACCTTTTCTCCCACGACAGACCCCATCGAGCCGCCCATAAAATTGAACGACATAAGACCCAAAACCACCGGCTTCCCTTCTATCAAACACGTTCCGGTGATAACCGCGTCCTTCATTTGGGCTTTCGCTTCGGCTGCGGAGAGCTTTTCCTCGTAGCCCGCAAGCTCAATCGGGTTCAAGGAGCGGAGATTCGCGGAAAACTCAACAAAACTGCCTTCGTCGGCAATATATTTGACACGTTCCAGCGGCTCCATGCGGAAATGATGCCCGCATGAGGGACAGACCTTTAAATGTTCGTCAACAACCGTTTTGTTTTGCCCGGCGTTGCAACCCGGACACATTACAATCATTTCTTCGCTAGACATGTTCCACCTCTTTCGCAACGCTCTCATAGTACGACGTGTCGAAGACGCCGGAGCGGAAAGTTTTTTCCTTAATGATATGCTCCTGTCGCATCCGGTTTGTCCGTATGCCTTCAATGACCAATTCGGACAGGGCGCGTTCCATCTTGGCAAGCGCCTGGTCGCGGTTCGCCGCGTGAACGATCAGTTTTCCGACCATTGAATCATAGTAAGGCGGCACAAAGCACCCTTCCGATAAAAAGGTGTCGAACCGTACGCCAATGCCGCCCGGAACCGTCAGCTTCGAGACGCGACCCGGGCTTAACGCGTTGATGCGGCACTCTATAGCCCAGCCGGAAAGCCGTACGCTGCAAGCGCCTGCGGCGCCGCCGTCCGCTCCGTCAATTTCCAGCGTGTTTTCCGTACAGGCGAGTATCTGCTGGCGGATGATGTCAACGCCGGAAACGAATTCGCTCACCGGATGCTCAACCTGCACGCGGGCGTTCACTTCCATAAAGTAGAACACGCCATTCTCGACAAGAAATTCGATGGTGCCCGCTCCGCAATAACCGAGTTCGCGGAACATATTCACCGCGCCCGTCTTCATGCGCTCGCGCATAGCGTCCGTCACGCCCGGAGACGGGCTTTCTTCAATAAGTTTCTGGTGATTTTTCTGTACGGAGCAGTCCCGCTCCCCCAGAACCGCCACCTTTCCCTTGCCGTCCGCGAGTATCTGAAGCTCCACGTGGCGGGGCTTTTCAACAAAGCGTTCAATAAACACCCGCTCGTCGCCAAAATTGGCGAGCGCCTCGGAACGCGCTATCTTTATATGTTCCTCCAAATCCGCTTCACGCCTGACAATGCGCATGCCCTTGCCGCCGCCGCCCGCCGCCGCCTTGATGATGACAGGAAATCCGATGCCCTTCACCGCCTCAAGCGCGTCGCCTGCCACCGCGTCTTGGGTGCCGGGCGTAACCGGCAGGCCGAATTTCACGGCGGCGGCCCGCGCCTTCACCTTATCGCCAAGCATCTCTATGACTTCAGGCGACGGCCCTATGAAGACAAGCCCTTCCCGGCGCGCGGAACGCGCGAAGTCCGCGTTTTCCGACAAAAAGCCCACGCCCGGATGAATGGCGCCGCACTTGGTTTTCAGCGCCGCGGCAATCATATTGTTCCGCGACAAGTAGCTGTCTTTTGAGGCCGGAGGGCCAATGCACACGCTTTCGTCCGCCATAGCGGTATGCAGACTGCCTTTATCCGCCGTTGAGTATACGGCGACGGTTTTGATTCCCATCTCCCTGCATGTTCTAATGACGCGGACCGCGATTTCTCCGCGATTGGCGATTAGCAGTTTGTCTATCATTATCCCTACAACCCTACAATTCTACAACCGTTTTACCGTGAAAAGAGGCTGCCCATATTCAACCATGTCTCCGTCTTTGGCTTGTATCGCAAGAATCTCGCAGTTGAATTCGGCTTCAAGTTTGTTCATCATCTTCATCGCCTCAAGAATGCACAGCGTCTCGCCCGCTTTGACCTTTGATCCCGCCGTAATGAAGGGCGGCGAGTCCGGGCTGGAGGATGCGTAAAAGGTGGCCACAATCGGACTTGCGATGACTTCGCCGGCTTCGCCCGCTCCACTTGGCGCAGGCGAAGCCGTTGGCGCGCCAGTCCCGGAGCTTGCGGAAGCGTCATCCGCCCGCGCCGCGGCGTGCGCCGCAACATGCGCCGCGCTCGGCGCGGAAACAGCGTCCGGCTTCACGGCCTCTTTCTTTTTAAGCGCGAAATGGACGGTTCCATCGCTAAAATCAAGCTCAACGGCGGAACCCTCGTTAAATTTATCGAACAACGACAATATCAGTTTGCTATCCATACTCTTCCTTAGTCCAACAGGAGCGGCGCGTCGGCGTCATAATCAACGCCTTCAACATCAAAGCCGTGGGCTTCAAGAAAGTCATGTTTGAAGCCGCTGACATCCGTATCCGTCAGGACATTTTCTTCGGTAACGGCGTTCATGAGGGCGAGCGTCTCTTTCTGGACATCGTCACGCATCTCAAGATCATCCAGGCGGATGCGCCCCGCCTCGTCAACCGGCGTCTTGTCAGGGTCGAGAGCCGCCTCCGGCGTGTAGAGCCGCTCCTGGTAGAGCCGCGTTATCTGCTCAACGCAACCTTCGTGCAGCCCCTTGTCCTTCATAACCTTGAAAAGACAGGACACATAAAACGGAATAACCGGTATGACCGCGCTGGCGCGGGTTACCAGCGCCTTGTTCACGGAGACAAACGCCCTTTTCGCGGTCTCCGCGCCGTTTTTCTCACGGAAACGGCTGTTTATCGCCCTGCCCGCGCGTTCAAGGTCTTCTTTCGCCCTGCCGATAGTCCCGTTTTTGTAAATAGCCCATGAAAGCTCGGGCCCTATATACGTATACGCCACGGCGCGGGCGGACGGCGAGAGCATATCCGCGTTTTCAAGCGCGTCTATCCACAACTCCCAATCCTCTCCGCCCATGACCTTAACGGTCGCGGCTATCTCTTCCCGGGTCGCGCTTTCCGCGCTTGCCGTGAGCATCTTGCCGGTCATCATATCCACGGTTTTTCCCGCGAAGGAGCCTCCTATGGGTTTGATCGCCGACTTGTACATGACGCCGGTCTTGGGATCAACGCGCGCGGGAGAGGCGAGCGAATAGACGACCAAATCGACGCTGGGCTTGACGCCGGCTTTTGCGGCGGCCTCCCTCACCGCTTGGATGGTCCGCGCCTTCACCTCGTCGGAAAAAGCGTCGCCGTTCAGTGTCGACGAGACGAGTCCCGCTTCCGCGGCGCATTTGTCAAACGCAAGATTATTGTAGAACCCCGGGGTTCCGGGTTTTGATTCGGAAGCGGGCTTCTCCAGCGACACCCCGATGGTCACATCTCCGTACCCGAAAGCCGCGGCCACGCGGCTCGCAAGCCCGTATCCTGTGGAGCAGCCGATGACAAGCGCCAACGCGGGCGCCCCCGCCCGCCGCCGCCCCGCGTTGTCCAAGTTTTTTGAATCTTCTGAAAAACGGTTCTTGATATACGCTATCTGCCGTTTCACCGCCATTTCGCAGCCTATGGGGTGGCTGTTGATGCAGATATTGTTGCGAACCATAGGTTTTATTATCATGAATCACCTCATTGATAATATATGACATTTTCCATGATTTCGTCAAGATAAAATTTTTCACCTTGCGACATGAGAAGGTCGCGATAATAGGATAGCCGCCGCTGTCCGCGCGGGCGGCGGCGGGGACGTGCAACCTCATCTAAAGATAAAAATACATAATCGCCGCAGAAGCTATGTAAAAACAACATCGCTCCCGTGGCATGGCGGCGACAGGAAGCTATGTAAAATTAAAATCCCCGCCGCGCGGCGGGGATTCAAACCTCTCTAAAGATAAAAATACATAATCGCCGCAAGAAGCTATGTAAAAACAACATCGCTCCCACGGCGTGGCGGCGACAGAAAGCTATGTAAAATTAGAATTGCCCACGCGACATGGTGACGATTTGGGCTGTTTGAGTGTCCAGCGCCCGCACGGTTATCCTTCCGGTCGAGCCGTCTGTGGCGACATTTCCCACTATCACGACGCCCGCTCCGAGCATGCTGCCGATTGAAATGGCCGAATCATCGCTGACATCGCCTGACAGCTGGAAATTCTGCTCCCTGCGTATCTGGTCCAACCGCCCCCTGTCCACGATGGTGAACCGCCTCGCTCTGACAAGATTGAATTCAAGCTCGTCGACAATGGCTTCCGATATGGCCGCGTTGTTTGAGCCGACGCTCAAGACCGCTATCGCGGCGTTTGCCGGCAATGTTTCTATCAACTCGGCGCTTATCGCCGCCACCGCGTCCTGCAATTTGATCTGCGCGCTTTGATCCATGTCCCTCGGGCCTGAGGCGGCTCTGTACAAAACCACATCGCCGGTCGCGGTTATCTTCTGCGTGTTGCCTATTCCAAAACCAATGGCAGCAGCAGGCACGGTTACTGTACCTGGCTTCAACCACATCTCAATATCCACCAGTATACCAAGTCCAGCGAGCGCTGTCGCGCCCACAATGTTTAGCGCCTCCCAACCCGAGCCGCCGCCGCTTATGACAATGTTCCTTACGTCTATATTCCCGCCATATTTCCTCGCCGCCACCTTCTTCAATTCCGCGTAGGCTTTGTTTCTTATGTTTGTTTTGTTGGGAATATGAAAGAACTGAAACGAGGTGAATTCAACCGTAACGGAGCCAATCACGTCCAGTTCCTGCCTTTCCCGCGCCGTCATCGCCTTGTCTTCCAAAGAAACGCAGGAAGCCAAAAACCCTATCAATACGAAGGCGCCGGCTACGCCCGCAATTTGCGCCCGCAAACCGCTCTTTTTCATGTAATTCTCCTTTCGCGCCGCGCCGCTTGGCTTATGGCGCATTCATCTCTATAATAACCGCCCATACAGGCAAGCCGCCTCTTGTCGCCGGGGCGTCCCCTCTCCCGCGGGGCGCCCCGCTCGTCTTCACTCAAACTTGGCGAAGACTCGCGCATAGCCTGGGTGAAGCTCCACACATAGGCTGGGTGAAGACCCGCGCGTAGGCTGGGTGAAGCGTCACACATAGCTTGGGTGTGAAGTTTCACCCAGCCTTGACGCGGCTACGCCTCCGCCTTGACCGTCAATTCGCCCTTAAACAGGATTGAGCGTGGCTCTTTCAAAAAACCGCTTCCGCCGCTGTACTGCGTTTTGACTTCCACCAGCCACGCTCCGGCGCTCAACGCGGGTATAACCCCTATCAGTTTTGACGCCGCGTTTTCGGCCAGACGCCCGCCCGCCTTCACCGCTTGCGCCGGATCGTCCGCGCGCGCGAAGTACACGCCGACCTCCGCCTTGTCTCCGGCGATCTTGATCTTGTGGCCCGCCACGCAAAACTGCCCGCCGGGCGTGAGGGTCTCGTTCACCGCTCCCGATTCTATGTCGACGAACTCGTCGATATAGCCGGCCACGCTCGCCAAGCCCTCGACCTCCACCACAACGCGCTCCGCGAGATTCCGCAACGGCGCGCGGGCGCGGAACCGGAACGTCACAGGATGTTTTTTTCCGTCATGCCCTTCGGTGATCTTGTCAAAGGTTCCGCCCACGTTGGGATGCACGGAAAAATACCCGGCGCTGACCGCGAACCCGTCGCACAGCTGATACACCGCCTCATCGAAAAATTGCCGCACATGCTCCACAAGGTCGTCGTAATTGCCCGTGAAGCCGCCACGGTTCTTGAGCGCGGCGCAGACATCCTCAATGGACAGGGTCGCCTCGTTGTCGGCGCGGGCGATATACGCGCCCTCCGAATGGGGGAGGTAGTTTGGATAGAGTTTCACGCGGATGCGGTGCAACACCTCATTTACATTGTTGACAATTGACATGACACACTCCTTGATAAAAAGATAAAAAAATGAAATAAAAAGAGCCGTCTCAAAACCGGCGGGGTTTCGAGACGGCTCACAACAGAGAGAAGAGAGCGATGCGATGTGTTTTTTTCTTTAGAAAAGGAGCCTAACTCAAGACGATGCGGGGGGGGGGGGGGGGCCA
>JAIRTS010000067.1 GCA_031254795.1 Treponema sp. | reverse complement strand
AGTCGAATTGGGATTATGCAAAGGCAAGAAAGACTTTGACAAGCGGGCGGATATACGGGATCGTGACATCAAGCGAGATATTGCAAGGGAATTCCGCGTGAATCACTAGCGGGACATCTCATGGCGACGCCGCGGAATTTCCAGGAATCCCGCGTGAATCACCAGCGGGACATCTCATATTGATGGTCGCGTTTTTGACCACTCTTCCAAAAGTCTGTTGCGCGCTTCTACGATTCTTTTGACAGCGCGTTCTACAAGGCAGGACGGTTTATAAAACTTAGATATCACGTATATCCCCGTCGTCCGGTCACGAGCGCATAGGCGAAAGCGACGATATTCTGAAAAAAACGCGGCGTGAGCGTGTCAATGGTATCTTCTGCGGTATTGAGGAGCGCCCATGTAGGCGGAAGAAAACCGGACGCGGACAGTTCTCGCTTGCTCACAAGCGCGGACGCGGCGTCCGGTTTCACGCGCAAAAAAGAAGCGAGACCAGCCGCTTCATGAGAGGGCAACACCGTGATGGTTTGGGCGGCAAGCCCCGCGCGGAAAAACCCGGCGTCATCCGAGAAGGGGGTCGGGACGAGCAGCACCTTTTCCATGTGGATATTGCGAGCCGCCGCAAGGGCGCGTTCCCTCATTTGGGCAATAAGATGGCGGGAGCGTGAAACTTGAAAACCCTCGTCATTTCTAAGCAGATGATCCACAGCCGTGGAGATGACAAGTGTGTCTCCTACTCCACAACAATCGAAAATAAACACCTGCGCTTTGTCAAGACCAGCTTCCTTCAGCGTCTTTGCAAGGGCGTACGAACCCTGCTCCAAAAGGCTGTCGCCGAATTTCAGCTCTTCCTTATCGGTAAAGAAAATGAGCCAGTTTCCGATATTCTCTTTCTTTAAGGCAAGCGCGGTTTTAATCAGCTCGAATACGGCGGCGCTGTTGTCGTTCGCGCCCGGACTACCCGTAGCGCGGTCATAGTGGGCGGCCAGCACCGTAGTCACATGGACTTTCGCAAGCGCTTTTTGAAAAATCATTTCAGGAGGACACCCTATGACGCTGAAAGCCGCATTTATTGGCGCAAGACTGTCAGGATATACAAAAAAATGACGGTTCCCATTAATATAACACACGGTATAACACAAGCGTACATCATCAAGAAGGCGTTTGAGCATATCAAACCTATCCGCGTCAAGCGCGGTAAATTCTCTGAAACAATGGTAGGGAATCTCACGCGGAAGCATGTCCTGATTTTCCCGCTTTTTCTTTTGCGCTCTTAAATTGTTCAACTATCCCACTTTATTGCAAATTGAGCCGGTTCAAAACTCATCTTGAAAACCGGCCTGAGTCGCCGCAAGATCAAATGCGATGCGCGTCAAATGTTCTGCCCGGATTAACCAATTCTTCCTGAGCCTCAACCACAAGCAGTTCTCTGCTTCCCGCTCTGTACGTCGCCTCCATAATGCCGTAGATTGAGGCCGTCACCCGCTCAAGAATCTGTTTTACGCCACCCACTCCATGCAGGATGGCGGTAAGATAATGAGAGAGAAAAAGCGCCGCCGTAACGTCGCCCGAACCGGCTATAATTTCAGAAAATGGGAGTTCCGGCGTTTTTACCCGGTACATCTCCGCGCCGTCCGACGCCAGCATGCCGATATGCGACGCGCCAGCGTCGCATGCCTCCTTGAAGCTCGTTACCAGCACAACCTTTGGACCCATACGATGCAATTCAACGACGGCTTTTTTTACGTTTTCCACGCTTGATGTATCAACGCCGGTTATGGCTTCAAGTTCAAACTGATTCGGCGTGACAATATCGGCGACCGGGATAATCGTATTTTTAAACATCTCAGGAATGCCGGCTTTCACATAAAAACCGCGTCCAACATCACCCATCACCGGATCGCAACAGTAGACGGCTTTGCTGTTTTCCGCGCGCGTCCGCTTGACGGCGTTCATAACCGCGTCGCCGGCGCCCGCGTCTCCCATGTACCCTGAAAGCACGGCTTCCACACGGGGCAAAACACCTCGCTTGCCAAGCCCGTCCACCAATTCACCCGCGAGCGCGGTGTCAAACACCCTTCCAGTCCATTCACCGTACCCCGTGTGGTTGGAAAACGACACCGTATTGATCGCCCATACCTCGTGTCCAAGACGTTGCAACGGAAAAACCGCCGCGCTGTTGCCCGCGTGTCCATAGACCACATGGGATTGTATAGATAAAATCCCCATCATGTCCCCCTTCTAGAAAAATTGAGAAAATTGGCAACACCGGCGACAACTTTGCTGATGTTGCATGACAAAAAACGCATGAACTTGCCTCTGCCGCCGCCATACTTCAAAGTGAAATCCTTCGCCGCCTTGGAAAGCGAATAGTGAACCCCGTACTTCTTCTTGAGAAAATCCCAATGCTTTACGATCCACACGTAAAGATCGCTCACAGTATACCCTGGAAAATCAAGTTTTATCCATTCCTCTTTGATGATCTGCGCAATGGGGTTGTACACGTTCTTGTACCACGAAACCATGGCTTCGGCAAATGAAATCTCTTTTTTAATGCCTTGATTGACGAAATACTTATGCACCAGAATATGGTTGTAAATAACATCGTAGCGTCCGGTTTGCGTAAAATCAAGGCTATAGTCGTCCGTCAATTTGCCGAAATAGGTCTTTTCATAAAAAAGATTCTTTTCGTACTGAATAAGACTACGCCGCAAATCATCGGTGGTCTGATTCGGTTTTATGGCGATTTCACTGGAAAGGCTTATCACCTCCGCGTCAATGGATTCCACTCCCTGCGCCTTGGCAACCGACACACGGTGGTTCCCGTCACGGACAAAGTACGCCCCTCCTATTTCGTATAGCAGAATCGGCGGAAGCGTGATATTTTTAAGCTGCGCCTGATCCACCCGTTCCCAGCGCGAACGCAAGTGCTCTGATTTGGGCAGGAAATATTGGTTAAAGTCCTGGTACCTGCCCTCGCTTCCCACAATGAGTTTAACCGGCACTACCTGCATTCCCTTATAAGACTGATTTTTTGGTTTAAGAATTTCCTTTACATCATTAAAAGAAAGGAGTCTGTCCTTATCCGTATCCATAAAGTGCTGAATACGGGTGAGCAGCGCTTTGTTTTTTGCCTTGGTAAAGTCTTCGGCAGACTGCAAAACCTGCATGCCGTCGTTTGAATCCATCTTTCGCCCTCTTTTTTCCCTATGTCCTTGCCTCAAAAGGCTTCGGTGTCAATAATATAATGACCATAAGCATTGATAATCTGCGTATCGCGGTAGTCGGTGACACGTATATCCGACAAATCGTACAGATGAACATGACCATGAATGAGATACTTGGGCCTAAAAGCCTTCATAAACCAGAGAAAAGGCTTAAATCCTCTATGACAAAGATCCGGTTTGTCGTGTATGCCGAGCGGAGGCGCGTGAGTCAACAGCACATCGACAAAACGTCCATAGACAAGCCGGTTGAACAGGAGGCGTGGAACAAGGCGAAAAATTTCCATCAACATCTGCCAGTCGGTGAACTGATTATCCCCTTTGTTATAGCGCCGGGAACCGCCAAGTCCGGCAAAAATGATCTTTCGCTCAATTTTTATTTTTGATCCGATATGAATCGCCCCCGAACCCAATTTTTTTCCCCCTTCCCACAACAAAGAGCTATCGCGCTCGCGTCGTCCTGGAAAACCTTCCAAATCATGGTTGCCGTACACGGAGAGCAAAGGCTTGTTGAGGGATGTAATGACAAAATCAAGATAATCCTGCGGCAAATCGCCCGCGCTCAAAATGATGTCAACATCCTTAAACCGTTCTTTTATGCTGGCTGTATAAACAAGCGGATCCAAATGATCCGATATACAAAGTATCTTCATCTTTGACTAAAACCGTGTACATTAGAAATATGTGTTATAGTATATAGTATAGCCTGATGTACGTCAACTCCATCAGACAGCTAATGATCGTTCCACACGGTGTCTTTCGTCCTAAAAAGACATAGTGAACAGAATGTCACTTTTTATTCGCAGTGGGGTTTAGTTCCACGCCACGTGGCGGGACAGTTCATTTGGAAAGCGCAATTTTTTAAGGAAACAAGATATTCCGTAACTAGCAGAGCGCTAGAAACAATCTTCACGCGGAATTTATCAATGAGACGATCACGTGAACAGAAAGCAATCGAAAAATGTTCGTCTCATTGACACAATAATCCACTCCCATCATGAGGGAAGCACAGTGAGGAATTGCCTCTTTCCGCAATTCCTCACTGTACAATCAGCTACTTCTTCGCGGGGGCTGCGGCTGCTTCAACTTTCACAATTTTGATAACGCCTTTGCCGTCCTTATACCCCTTGCCTTTGTAAGCGACGGTCGCTGTCTTCCCCGCCGCGACTTTAATGGGCGCTTCGTTCACGCCGTCCGCGCTGTACGTGACGGTCACTTCAGCCGCGCCATCGTTGATAATGAAAACGCTCGCCGCGCCTTTTACCAACACCCAACCAGCCGATACTTTGTTGGCCGCATCTGTAGCCGAAACCTTGCCGCCTGTAGGCGCCTTCTGTTGCGCCACCGCAAATGCGGATACCACAAACAACAATACTATCGCTCCTAAAAATGTCTTCCTCATAAAAGACCCCTTCAAAAAAGATTTCATATATCTTTACAGATATATATATAAATATATCACACGGATATAAATATATTCTACGTCACTCCACTTTAAATTTTGAAATTTCGCTGACCAACGTATCTATATGATTCTTGTTTTCAACGCTTATTTCGCTTACGCGAGTCACAGCCACATTGATCTGCTCAGCCCCTGCCGCCATTTCATTCATTCCATTGGTAATTTCCTGCGTAAGTCCGGAAAGGTTCTTGCTCTCTGAAATTACTTCACGGCTTCCTGTCCGCATTTCCTCTGAGCCGCTCTTGACCAACTTGGTGAGATCGTTAAGCTGCCCGATTGATTCAAGTATTTGCTGGCTGCCGGAATTTTGCTCCTCCATGGAATGGCGGATGGTCTCTTCTTGCTCAGAAACCGTTCTGACCCCCTTGTCAATAGCCTCAAATCTGTTCAAAACCGAATCCGTTGACTTCATTATTTTATCAATAGATTCTTTGATCTTTTTGAGAATCCCCGCTATAGTTTTGGATTGCTCCCCAGAGGATTCGGCTAGTTTTCTGATTTCATCGGCGACGACGGCAAAACCTTTGCCCGACTCTCCGGCGTGAGCGGCTTCGATAGCCGCATTCATGGACAGAAGATTGGTCTGGCTTGCGATATTCTCCATAACTGCGGTGATTTCCAACAGCCCCTCGGACTCCCTCGCGATTCCCTGAATATCAGTCGCGACTTCCTGCAGTCCATTTCGCCCGATTTCAGACGCGTCCGCAAGACTCTTAACATTATCTCCGTTTCGTATAAGCGTTTGCGTCACCGACGTTATATTAGCGATCATCTCCTCTATTGCGGATGAAGACCGCGCGATATTTTCCGATTGTTTTTCAATATGCCGGCTTAATTGTTCAATGTTATCAGTTATCTGCCCCATTGTCGCGTTGGTTTCCGTAACGCTCGCCGACTGGTTGACGGTTTGCCCTTTGACGCTTTGAATATTGGAGGCGATCTGATTTACAGAGGCGGCCGTCTCCGTCATATTAGACGCAAGTTCATTCCCTATGCCCAAAAGAGCGGAGGATTGCTGTTTTATAATAACAACAAGCGCTTTGATCTTATCTATAGTAAGATCAAAATAATGCGCCATATCACCGATTTCATCGTTAGATTTTATGTCAAGACGCTTTGTAAGATCTCCTTCCCCTTCTGATATATCTTTAAGCATAGTGACAATGCCGAGTATAGGCCGGACTATATTTCCTGCTACAAAGAATATAATAAGCACCGCGACGATAACAGCGGCGCTCGCAAAAATAACGGTAAATACAAACAATGCGTTCACTTCCCGGAGAACCGTTTCGCGTGACGCGGAAATAATCACCATCCACGCCGTAGTAGTCCTGCCCGCGCAGAAAGGATACATAGCGAACAACATGTCCTTCTCATCCATTACTGATGGCGTGACTGTCCGTATTGATTCAAGAACAGTGTTAACTCCCGTCTGGCCAAGAGTCTGCAAAGAAGCGGTTTGAAATTTAGAGCCGCGCACCTCAGGCCTGAAGTGGGCCGCGATGGTTCCGTCATTGGAATAAACCGCAGCAATGCCTGTACCGTACGGCCGCAGGGCGCTAACCGTAACCTGCAACGACGTAATGACAACACTCGTCCCTACAAGTCCGTATATCGTTCCCTCTCTCATAATTGGAATTCGTATATCAATGGTAAAAACGTCTTCCCCCTGAATAACCGCGCTGACCGGATTAGATATCGTTTCATTCTGGTTGAGAGCGGCAAGCGTCTCTTTATAATTAGGATATGGCCTCAGGGCTATATCGCCTGTCTCTCTCGTATACATGGTTATATACTGTCCGCTGTCATCAGTGCCAGGCGTACCAGCATACTCGCTGTCTCTTTCATCTATGGCGTTAGGTCTCCAAGCGGTATAAATGCTCACAAGATCGGGATTTGATTCAAGCACGCCATACATGGTGCTATTGTAATTGTCACGCCTTTCATCAATGTCAATGTCTTGAAAACTGTTCATGATCTGGGATAACGTACGGAGAATATCCATATAGTTCTCAAATCCCTTTTGTATGTCTTTTGCGGTAATTCCAGCTATATTTTGCAAATTCTCCAGCGCCGCCACTCTCTGAATCGAACCTGCCCGCTGAATCAGAACAACAGATATAATACCTATCATACCAATCGACATAACAGCCATCATTAAAGTCAATCTCAACCGTAATTTCATAATCTTCTCCTCTACCTATGAAGTAAAAAATTTCGTCATTAGGACGCCCCTTTCAAAAGGGATCTCATACAAATCCACACTTTTTCTCCTCAAGAATTTTTGTATGAAAAAGGAACGCCACCGCTCCTATCAATTAGGTTCACCTCCTTCTTTATACGTTAAAATCCACTTAATTTACTACTTGTTTATATAGGAA
>JAIRTS010000115.1 GCA_031254795.1 Treponema sp. | reverse complement strand
CTGAACCCTCATGATGTCCAACACTTTCAGGTTAAACTCGGGGCGCGTCCTGGGAACGGGAACGCTCGTCCGCACTCCGTCACGCACGGTGACCCCCGCCTCCTCCCGAAGCGCGTCGCTCGCCTTCGGGTTCCATGCGATGTAGAGCTTGGTGACGAGGCGTTCCTTATGCATGAGCGCGTCTTTCGCGGCGTTCTTTTCAGCCACGTCCACCTTGCCGTGATTGCCCGCCTTGGCCGCCGCCAGCTTGGTTTCATAATCCGTGAACAGGGCTTTCAACGCCGTCACTTCCGAGGAAGGCGCGCCAAAAGTCTCCGCGTCTCTCTCCACCACGTCCACAAAGTTGCGGCTCCAGTCACGGAAAGCGTCGTCTCCCTGTGGGATAAAATCATGTCCTTTCATAATGGCTCCTTATTGCTATAACATTGCGGCCGTTCCAAAACGCGAACGGAGTTTGCGAACTCTGTCCGCGAACGAGGTTCGCGAACAGAGTTCGGGTTAGTTTTGGAACAGCTTCCATTGATACAAATGGCGTTCTGGTTTTCCGGGTTCGTCGCGGAACAGGCGGCGAAGGCCCGCGGCGTTCGCCGGCCTCCCTGAGACTCCGCCGGAGACAAATGAGGCTTCGCGGGAGACAAATGAGACTCCGCGGGGTGTCCCGCGAACTTCGCGGGAGAGAAATGAGAGCCTGCGGGATGTCCCGCGAGCTTCGCGGGAGACAAATGAGACTCTGCGGGATGTCCCGCGAACTTCGCGGGAAACAAATGAGAGCCTGCGGGATGTCCCGCGAACTTCGCGGGAGACAAATGAGAGCCCGCGGGGTGTCCCGCGTCGTCCGCGGAGGGCGCGGAAACTACGCCGGCGTCAGCGTCCGGCTTGCGTGTATAATGATTGCTAGTCTTTGCGGTACAAGAAGTTACTCTGGCATACTCGGGGGGGGGGGGGGATCGCGCGTTTGAACGCGGCGAGGGAACCCGCGCCGGCTGCGGCGCGGACGCGCGGCCTACGCGGCTCGCGCGTCGAATTGGACTGCTTTTTCATGTTTGTATGGCGACGCTCCTTTTTGAAGATTACAACGATTCTGAAAGAAAGTATACGCCACTTGCGGCGGGTTGTCAATACGTTTTTATCAAATTTCTGTCAATAGAGGCTGTTCCAAAACTGAAGTTTTGGAGCGGGCTCAGGTATGGATAAAAAATTCAGGGAACACGAACGGCGCGAACAAAGAACGCGAGCCTCCTCCCCTCCTCCCAAAAATCCGTTCGCTCCCTGAAGCCGTATATACACACGCATGTTTCCGCCAAATTTAATTTCAGCGGCTATACTCCCTCCGGCTCCCGGATTAAACCCTCTCGCGGCCGCCCCCTTCTCCAACAGCGAAAGAATGTGTCATATAGAAGCCAACGGCAATCGGCGGGGCGAGAAATTAGGAAAACTTTGCGTCTTTCAACAGAAAAAGAGCCATGAGAACAGGCTCCCTCTATGAATGAAGTTTCCGCGCGAGACCTTTGTTCCGCGCGAATGGACGCCAAAAAACTTTCATTGTCAGGTGAACGAAAATGAAGAAACGCGGGTTTTCCAACGTTTAAATCGAAAAACCTCATAATTTTTCCTGTAAAGAGCCTCAATCCTCTCTTGACGACCTGGACACAGGGAGAAACAATCAAAATCAGAGCGTTGGGAGAAGCGAAACACCGCGATGATAAGACAGGCAAATTTTTTTAAGGAGGCGCGCTAACGTCAATCGCAGCCTCCAAAAATCCGGCGGGTGAATACTATGCAAGCTCGCTTTTTGAGCGCGGGCGCATCCGAAAACCAAGGGTATATTCAGGCGATGAAAGTAAAACAATTGGCTTGGACTTTTCGCCCGTTGAGTTGTATAGGGAGGGCAATGGCAATTCGGGCGGAGATTTTGGTTACGCCCCGCAAAAGCAAAAATTTGCCGGGAAGCTGAAAATTCGGAAAAAGAAGTTGGCAAAGAAACAAAAAGGGGGCGATGACCGGGAAAAAACCGGAGGTAAAGTTGCCCGTTTAGAAGGCCATATAGGGGACACAAGACGTGGTTTTATCGAAACCGAAACCCTAAGGCTTGTCAGGAAGCGCGAGATTATTGGCGTTGAAAATCTCAATTTGCGAGGCGTCGCAGGTTTTTTGAGAAACGCCAAAAACATGGTTGATACATCGGGGACTTTTGTCAGTAAACTTGAAAGGAAAGCGGGGAAGAATGAGCGCGACTGTCAGGCAATTAAGGTTTCGAGGGGTTTCCCGTCAAGCCGCTTTGTTCAAAATGAGGTTTTCAAAACAAAAAGTTAAAGTTATCGGAAAGAAAATGGTTTCGCCCTTCCGCGGGGCGGAACACAACAGAGATTTCAACGCGGCGGCTACTATCAAAAGCGAAAGCGTACGGCCGGCGAGGCCGGAATTTATGCCTGTGGAGGATTATTTGTTCAAGAGGAACAGGAGATTTTCTAGTCAAACTGCGTAAGCAACCCATAAATCGTGGTTTTGCGACATGAAGTGGCGCAAAAACCTACAAGCGCGACAGGCTGCTAGCCAGTCAACAATCGCGCCGGCCTTCGCCATATCGTTGATCATAGCTTCATTTAAACTTGCGCGACCACTTGCCAAACCGTCAGGATCAACCATGACGGCTTGCGCTTCGCCGTTCGGTTCCGTTCGCCTCCCGTTTGCCGCGCCCGCATTTTTGACAACCCTAATCGCGCTTTGTTATTCCCACGGAAAGCCTTCCCCGCTGGAAACCCAGTCTACGAACTGCGCGGCGGCGCGCGGCGAACGTCCGTTAAACCAGCGTTCCCATCGCACGGCGTTTTCGTGGAATTTTTCCCGAAGCGCGGTGGGCGAAGGGGAAGCTTGGCAATCCGTATCGAAAAGCCCCCGCCGTTCCGCTATTTGTTCGGCAATGGAAAGAAATTCCTCCTGATCCGGCGCGGTAAACACCACGGTAAGCCCGAACCGGTCGGCTAAGGAGAGTTGTTCCTGCACCGCGTCAAAAGCGCGGGGCGCGTCAGCCTGAATGGAATGTTCTTTCACGAAATGCCGCCGGTTGCTTGTCGCGTACACAACGATGTTTTCCGGCTTTTTCTCAACGCCGCCTTCAAGGAGGGCTTTCAAACCGGTGAAAGAGTCGTCGGTGGTTTCAAAAGAGAGGTCGTCAATGAAGACGACAAAACGTAACCCCCGCGTCGAGAGTTCCTGCATAATGGTTTGAAGCCGCGCGATTTCTTTGTGAACCTCGACAAGCCGCAGTCCACGTTCAGCGTATTCATTGCAGACCGCCTTAACGGTCGCCGATTTGCCGGTTCCCCTGTCCCCGTATAACAGGAGGTTGTTCGCGGCTTTTCCTTCCAAAAAGCGCGTGGTATTTGCGATGACCACATTCCGCTGGTCTTCATACCCGAAAAGGTCCGAAAGTGTCACCGGATCCGGGTTGCGCACCGGCTGCACATGGAGGGCGCGGCTGCCCGAAGCGTTAAAGGCGGCGGAGCCATTCCAGCGAAACGCCGCGTACTGCCCCAAAATCCCCGCTCCTTTCGCCCGTACGCGCGCGAAAAGCCGCGCTCCGCTCCACGCGATCTTTTCCACCGCCGCTTCCGCCGCCGCTTCTTCCTCCCACAAAGCGCGGGCGCAGCTTTCAATGTCGGACGCCGCCGCCTCAAAACCGGCTTTTCGCGCCGCTTTCGCTATAGTGAAGCCAAAGCCGCTCACATCAAACGACGCGATGCGGGAAAGCCGTTCAAGGTCTATGTTTGCGAGGATTTTCAAAAGTGGAGATGGGTCCGCGTTTTTCCTTTCAGCAATACGGGTGTACTCATTATCCGCGTGAATGACAAAAAACGCCACAGCCGAACGCCATGTTGAGGAATCTGCGGCGCGCTCTCGCGTGGCAAGGTCTTGCCCGGCAAGACTATGCCACGCGAGAAAAGCCGCCATAAAATCGCTCCACGCGCCGATAATGGCGTGGACATCGGCTTCCGCAGTCTCTACGGCGGAAGCGTCAAGCAATGCGCGGAACGCCCGCATGAGCGGCTCTTCCCGAAGGGAAGCGAACACCGACAGTCCGGCAATATCGGCTCTGATCGTTTTTACGGCGTCAAAAGAAATCGCGTTCATGCGTTTATTTTGACATCGCCTGCCAATAACCCTTCCATTCGCCGGCGCGTCCAATATAGTGCTTGCACTGCTCTGCGTAAAAATACGCGGGTTTGTCCTCTTTGATGATGGCTTCAAACAAGGGCAGGGCTTCGGAGAATTTGCCCGCGTAGAACAAGTCTCGCGCCTCGTCAAATTGCTCCAGCGCCAGCTTTTTCATTTCAAAAACGTCTTTTTGAATCGGCTCATACACAACCGCAGGTTCTTTTTTGCCCACAACCGCGACAGACGCGAGTTTTCTTCCGTAGAAGGCGCCGGGTAGAACGAAGCTCCGCGTGATGGCTTTTTGGGTCGCGTTATTTTTATTCGCAGGTTGCGCAACGACAACCTTGTTGGAAAGCGCGGCGTTCGCCGAGTCGAAAGTATGTTGCGTACACATGAGGAAGGTGCCGAACTGCTTGTTAAGCCCTTCAAGACGGGCGGCCAGATTCACCGCGTCGCCAAGCATGGTATAGTTGTAGTGTATTTCCGATCCCATGTTGCCCACAACCGCAAGCCCCGTATTAAGCCCTATACGGGTAATCAGGCGGGCGCCGTACTTTTCTTCGTAATAATCTTGCCGCTCGGAAAGACGCGCCTGACATTCCATCGCCGCGGCGAGGGCGCGCGCCGCATGATCGGGCAAATCAAGCGGGGCGTTCCAGAAGGCGATAATCGCGTCTCCTTCGTATTTGTCAATCGTGCCGCCTGAATCCAGAATGATGTTGGTCATAAAAGTAAGGTAATCGTTCAAAAGTTCGGTCAAGACAACCGGATCCTGCAAACGTTCTGAAATGGTGCTGAAACCCTGAATATCCGAGAAGAAAATGCTGATTTCCTTGCGTTCCCCGCCGAGCTTCAACTGTTCAGGGTTTGCGATGAGTTGATCGATGAACACCGGACTTAAATACTGGCTGAACGCCTTCTTGATGTACTGTTTCTGCTTCCCTTCGGTCGCGTAATTGTACAACGTTGAAATGAGATACGACGCGGCGATGCCCGCCAGCAACACAACAACCTGCAGCCACCAGCCCATCAAGTAGGCGAAGAAACACCCGCCTATGGCCGCCGCCAAAAATAAAAGCATGGAGCCAAGCGACAGTTGCAACTGGTGTTTTGAGGGGAACACCGTAAGAGCCGTAACAATGATAATGGCGAGGAACAACAACCCCAGATCCAGCGCCAGCGGCGTCTCTTGGGTGAAATCCCCCTGCAACATATTGTCCAGCATGGTGATGTGAGCGCCCATACCGGGGTACACCGAGCTTAACGGAGTCGTAACAATATCAAAGAGTCCGGGCGCGTAATAGCCGCAGAACACGTACTTGTCTTTGAAATCTTCGGGCGGATATTCCGGCGTTTTTCCATTCCGGTAGTCTTCCGCGCTTTGGAGCATGACCGACATCGGATAAGGAATATAGCGCTGGAAGTTCGCGCCCCGGAAACGGAGCAGGCTCTTGCCGTTCTCGTCAACCGGTATGTCGCGCCCTTCCCATTCGATTACTTTTTTCGTCGCGTCGTACCTTATAGCGGCGACGCCGCCGCCTATCATGAGAGCGGCGGCGGCTTCGCCCGGCACCGCCTTTCCATCGAAAAGAGTGAAAAGGCTAAGCCGCCTGACGGTTCCGTCCGGATCAAAGGTGCCGACATCCGCGCCTAACGCGCCGGCGGAGGCGAGAATGCCGGGAATGGGGAATTGCGCGGACGCGACCGCCCCTTCATCTTTCAACTCGAACCGCTCAAGAAAATCGCCGAAACCGGACGGCTCAAAAAGCGGCGCTTGCAAAGAGGGAGGCCATGTTTGGGCGCTTCCGGTTTGGGTGCTGAAATGAACAATCTGCATGACCTTGCCGAAGTCCCTCGCGGCGCGAGCGAATTCTTCATCATCTTTCTCGCCATACACGGAAGGCTCGGTGAAAAGCAGATCTAAAGCGATGGCCTTCGCGCCCGCCGCGTTCATATAATCAATAAACTCAGCCCACGCAGAACGGGGCCACGGGAAGCCCCAGCCCTTTTCGGCGCGACCCCAGTCCAAGCTGTCCTGGTCAAGGAGAATGACGATTATCTCGTCAGAGGGTTTTGCTGAGGCTGCGAAAAGGTTCACCCGTAAATCGTAGGTCTTAAATTCAAGGTAATCGAACACACCCAGAACCTGAAGCGCCGCGACTGCGGAAAATACCGTAACCACGATGATGGAAATCGCGAGCAGTTTTTTTACGTTTTTTTTCATACAATCCTCTTCATAAAGTACAATCAGAGCCTCTCTCTTGTACTCGAAAAAGGCTTTCCCAAGCCTTTTATCTTTTGGGAAAGCCGCTCGTATAGCAGGCTTGTTCGACAAACTCTGTTGGCAACCGCCTGCTTTAGTCTGAACAAGCCTTGCAATTTACGGAATGTGTTCGGAAGCTGAAGCTTCCGAACAACTCCATTATTTTTTCAGCGTTGCGTCGAACCGAGGTTTCCGCGCCTCTGTATTATCAGTGAAACCCTGGTAGGCGACAAGTTTCCTTTTGATTTCCTGCAAGCGGTCATCGGGACTCGGGTGAGTCGACTGCAAGACGCTTCCCACAGAAGGATAGGCCGCCTTGCCTCCGCTCTGCGCGGCGTTCGCTTTAATGCTTTCGAGCATTCCTACAATACTGGACGGCGTGTATCCTGCGGCGGCGAGAAGGGAGACGGCCGCTTCGTCCGCTTCGTATTCCTGTTCCCTGGAATAACCTTTGTCAAGCGCGTTGCTAACCGCTTCCCGAATTGATTCGTCAAAGATGCGGGTAAGCTCGTCAAGCCCCGCCGCCTCGGCCGCTATGCCGGCGACTTGTTGGATCGCGCTGGTGAACCGGCTGTTCTTTATGGATTTAACGCTGTGCTGAAGCAGAATATGGGCAAGCTCATGCGCAAGCACGGCGGCAAGCGCGTCTTCGGAATCCGCCACGTCCAACAGGCCGCGGGTTATGAAAATGTGTCCGCCCGATGTTGAGAAGCCGTTGATCTCGTCCGTATCAAGAATAGCCGCGTGGTACCCGTTGTAAATAGTGGGACGCGGGGAGTTGATAACCAAAACACCAAGAATTTTGTTGACATACGCAGTTAATTCGGGGTCTTCCGTATACAACGTGTAGTTTGAAAGGATGTTTGCGCCAACCGCGCGTCCAATATAGTATTCTTCAGACGGCGTAATATCCTGCGCGGCGTCCGATATCGCCTCATTCATACGTCCAAGCGCGTCGGCGGCCTGAGCGTCGATAAAACCCGCTTTGCTGGCGGCGTCTATTCCCGTACCGACCGTCTCGCACGATATAATTAACAGTACGACACCGATAGCTCCCATGATTTTTTTCATTTAATTATTCTCCTCCACTCCGGCGAGCTTGCCGTCGACAATAAACTGTTTTAACGCCTCATCGTCCACAACAATGCTTTCAACCGCGCCAATAGCGGCGTACGCTCGGTCGAGATTCGCGTTCTCCGTCCTATAGACGCCTTCAACTTCCTCATTAAACCCTTTTCCCGCAAGCGCAATTTCTTTGGCGGAAGCGGATGTCGACGCGGTGGACACAGTGATGCGTTTGCTTGTTAACGCAGAGCTAGCCACCCATCCGGTCAGAGTCCCGGCTGCAACCTCAACTTTGCTCCCGCTTACACTCCGAACCGTAACCTGCGCTCCATAGGACAATGTTCCTTTGGTGGATGCAAAGAAACCCGTGGAAGATTTTACATTCACGCTTTTCACCGCGACATACATGACATCACCCTTTTTCTGAGCGAATAGGCTGGAACTTGCGGCGAGGCATACCAACAAAAAAAATAGAAATCGTTTCATATACGCTCCATAAATAAAATATTTAGGCAAGTCATCCCAAGATGCGCGCTACCGTTCGCATCTTGAGGTGGCTTTATATAACATTACTACACATTAGAAAAAAAAGCAAGAGGGAGAAAATTCGCCAGCCAATAATAGTAAACTCCACGCGCGGCGTCCTGTTTTTGGCTAAATCACGCGCAAAATCTGCTCGTGTATGGGCTTGCCGCCCGGCACCATAGGCAGAACCTTCTCGTCGCTGTCAATAACTGCTTCAATGAGCGCGGAGCGGCCGGCGGCGATATCCGAGGCGGCTTTCTCAAGCGCGTCAAAAAACGCCGCCTCGTTTTCGGCGTGGTACGCGGAGACTCCATAGGCGTCCGCTAATTTCACGAAATCAGGCGGCCTGTCAAGGGTGGTTTCCGAGTACCGCCCCTCATAAAACAGGCGCTGCCATTGCCTCACCATGCCAAGCGCCCGGTTGTTGAATATGACAATGAGCAAAGGTATGCGGTACGCCGCAAGAGTCGCCATTTCCGCGCAGTTCATGCGAAACGAGCCATCGCCGGTGAACAGTACAACAGGGCTGCCGGAATCCGCCGTTTGCGCGCCAAGCGCGGCGCCAAGTCCAAATCCCATTGCGCCTAATCCGCCGGATGTGATGAATTTTCGCGGCGCGTTGCACGGGAAAAATTGAGCTGCCCATATCTGATGCTGCCCCACATCGGTGACTGCGATAGCGTCGCTCCCCAGTTTTTTCGCGGTCTCCTCAATGACGAAGCGCGGGCGCAGGGCATGCGTCTGGTTCCGCTCCAGCTGGCGGGATTGGGGCAGATGGGTTTTCCATGCCATTATATCATTGCCCCAGCCGTTTTCGGGCAATTGCCCGTCTTTTTCCAGCCGCTCAAGGGTACGCGGCAGAGTTTCTTTTATATTGCCGATAACCCACCGCGTTGACGGCACGTTTTTGTTGATTTCAGCCGGATCGATGTCGAAGTGGAGGACTTTCGCGCCGGTCGCAAAGGTGTCTGTATCGCTGGTAACGCGGTCGGAAAAGCGCGATCCAATCGCGATCACGAGATCAGCGGTCTGCGCCGCTTTGTTGGAGGCGACTGTACCATGCATGCCGATAAGCCCGGTGCAAAGCGCGTGTTCACGCGGAAAGCAGCCCGTTCCCATGAGGCTTACCGCGACCGGCGCGTTGAGCGTCTCGGCGAATCGTTTGAGTTCTTCCGCAGCGTCCGCAATGATAACGCCGCCGCCCGCGTAAATAACCGGACGTTTCGCGTTCCGTATCAACGCCGCCGCCTCATCTATATCGTTTTCGGAGAATGTCTTGCGGCGGCTGCGTTCGTCAAGCCTGAGCGCCCGTTGGCTGATGATGGTTTCTGTATGCACGTGACGCGACGGCGTCCATTCGCCCATTTGGGCGGTGATGTCCTTGGGTATGTCAATCAGCACCGGCCCGGGACGCCCGGACGCGGCCACTAAAAACGCTTCCCGCACTATTTCCGCAAGCTCGCTCACGTCTTGAACGATCCAGTTGTGCTTGACTATGGGCATGGTGATCCCCGCGATATCGACTTCCTGAAAACTGTCCCTGCCCAGCAACCCCCGCGCGACATTGCCGGTGATTGCGACTATGGGCGATGAGTCCATATACGCTGCGGCTATGCCTGTCACCAAATTCGTCGCCCCGGGACCCGATGTGGCGATGCACACGCCGGTTTTGCCCGAAGCGCGGGCATAGCCGTCCGCCGCATGCGCCGCATGTTGCTCGTGGCTTGTCAGAATATGCTTGATTCGATTTTTTTGCTTGTACAATTCATCGTAAATAAACAAGACCACGCCGCCCGGATAACCGAAAACGGTGTCGACGCCCTGTTCGATGAGCGCCTCAATTAAAATTCTCGCTCCTGTGTATTGCATGTTTCCACCTTATAGCGATGGACAGCCCCATTTTTCAAGACGCGCTCTGAAGGGCGGGGTCTTACGTCCACACATTAAATAAATTGGCATCCCTCTAACGAATGACGAGACCGATCTGCGTCATTAAGGACGTTTTTTACCGCTGGTCTTGACCGCCGGTTTCGTGCGGGACTTTACCCGCCGAGATACGCGGCTCTCACCGCTTCATCGCGCCGGAGATATGCGGCGTCGCCGGTCTTGCTCACGACGCCGGTCTCTAGGATGTAGGCGCGGGAGGCGATGGCAAGTGCTTTGAATGCGTTCTGCTCGACCAGCAAAATGGTCGCGCCCGCTTCATTGATGCGCGTGATAATGGAAAATATCTCGTCAACCAAAATGGGGGACAGCCCCATGGAAGGCTCGTCCAGAAGGAGAAGCCGGGGAGCGGACATAAGCGCCCTGCCCATCGCCAACATCTGTTGCTCGCCGCCTGAGAGGGTGCCGGCATGTTGGTTGAGCCGTTCTTTCAAGCGGGGGAAAAGGTCGTATACCATGTCGCGGTCGCGCTCAATGCCCGCGCGGTCGCGGCGCGTGTACGCGCCCATCTCAAGGTTGACCTTGACCGAGAGGTTGGCGAATATGCGGCGTCCTTCCGGCACCTGGACAAGTCCCAATTTCACGATGCGGTCGGGCGGCAGATTGGTGATGTCAAGCCCGTCAAAGACAACGCTCCCGCCGGTTTTCTTGATGATATTGGACACGGCGTGCAATGCCGTTGTCTTTCCCGCTCCGTTTGAACCAATGAGCGTAATGATCTCTCCCTTTTCTACGGTAAAGGATACGTTCTGCACCGCCTTAATCGCCCCGTAATGTACTATTAAATTGTCAACGTTCAGCATGTCGGCCTTCTTAGGAGCCGCGCATAAATAAAATGCGCGGCATTTTTTCTATTGATGGTGTTCAAAAACGCGCCCTGTGGCGTCAGTTTTGAACGCCATCAATTGCTTGCGTAATAATGAAACGGCATGACCAAATGATCTCTTCCGCGCAGGACATTCTCCGTCACGCCGGCAGCGCGGAGCTTTCCGCCGCATCCGATCCGAGGTACGCCTTAATCACCGCCGGATTTCTGCGTATGTCCGCCGGAACGCCCTCGGCTATGACGCGTCCGTAATCAAGCACAATGAGTCTCTCGCAGATGCCCATCACCATGTTCATGTCATGCTCAATCAAAAGAATCGTAAGGCGGAACTGTCTCCTGATAAGGGACACAAGCTCCATAAGCTCGCGTGTTTCCTGCGGGTTCATGCCTGCGGCGGGTTCGTCCAGCAACAAGAGGCTGGGCTGCGCCGCAAGCGCGCGGGCGATTTCCAGCTTGCGCTGTTCGCCGTAGGGCAAGTTCCTGGCAAGCTCATGCTTCTTGTGCAGAATGCGGAACAACTCAAGCAACCCATCCGCCGTCTCGGTCATTCGCGCCTCGTCCATGTGAAAGCGTTTCAAGCGGAACAGCACGTCAATGGGATTTTCCTCACGCCGCGAATGGAGCGCGATTCGCACATTGTCTTCCACGGACAGATTGCCGAACAGCCGTATGTTCTGAAACGTCCGCGCGATGCCTATCCGGTTTAACGCGGCGGGCGTTTTGTTTTCTACGGAGAAATAATTGTTGTTCCGGTTCCGAAAGACAATAGTTCCAGAGGTGGGCTTGTAAAGCCCTGAAAATATATTGAACACCGTGGTCTTGCCGGCGCCATTCGGGCCAATCAATCCCACAAGCTCGCCTTCTTTCAATTCACAGCAAAAATCGCTTACCGCGACAAGTCCGCCGAACACGATGGAGAGGTTTTTCGCCTGGAGCGCGCATTCTTTTTTTTCATCTCTCATTGTGTTCCTCTTTTCTTCAATTTTTTCGGCGCGTGATCGGCTATCCAGTCCTTTGCGCGTTCGCACAGCCTGACAAAAGAAATTTCCTTCATGCCCAGAAGCCCCTGCGGGCGGTAGAGCATCACCGCAATAAGAATGAGCGGATAGATGATGAGCCGATAATCCCGCAGGAAGCGGAGGAATTCTTGCAAATACGTCAATATATAGGACGCGAGTATGGCGCCGGTCATGGATCCCATGCCGCCCAGCACGACGAAGATGAGATAATCTATGCTTTTATTGAACGACGCGACATCCGGTTTTACGAAGCCGATGATCGCGGCGTACAGTCCTCCGCCCAGTCCGGCGATAAAGGAGGCGATCACAAACCCTATCATTTTGTAGCGGAAGACGCTGACGCCATTCGAGTTCGCCGCGATTTCATCCTCCCGCACCGCGAGAATCGCCCGTCCGTACGTTGAACGCAAGAAATTTTGCAACAGTATGATGACGGCGACCAGAGTCGCGGTTACGGTCAAGAACGAAAGCGCCGGATAGACCGCGAGGAGCGTAGTGAAGCGTCTGCCGTTTGCGCCGCCGGACACGGTTTTTATATTTATCAACACTACGCGAATGATTTCGCCGAAACCAAGCGTCACAATGGCGAGGTAATCGCCTGTGAGTTTCAGCGTGGGAAATCCGATGAGAAAGCCGAAGAACGCGGCGACAAGGCTCGCCATGATGATGGAAGCGGGCAGAGGAATACGCATATCCACGGTGAATACGATTGCCGCGTATGATCCGATTGCCATGAAGCCGGCTTGTCCAAGCGAAAGCTGCCCGGTGACGCCCGTTATGGTGTTCACGCTGACGGCAAGCAGGGCGTTTACGCCAGCCAATGTTATGATTTGCGCGATATATGCGTCTATAACGCCATATTGTATGAGAATGGTTGGGACACATACCGCAAGTACGGCGAAAATGCCCGGAATGAGGGTGTTTTTCATGCGATCTGTTAAAATCGCCCGATTTGTTAAAATCATCCGGTTCGTCATACTTTCACTCCCGTTTTTTTGCCCAAAATGCCGGTCGGTTTTACCAGCAGAATGACGATGAGTATGGAAAATGAAATGGCGTCCGCGTATTGTGAGGAAATGAAGCCCTTGGTGAGAGTTTCCGCGACGCCGAGCAACAGTCCGCCGAGCATGGCGCCAGGCACCGAACCGATGCCTCCCAGCACTGCGGCGACAAACGCCTTGAGACCCGGCATGGCGCCCATAGTCGGCGAAATCTGCGGATAGGCGCATGCGTACAGTATGCCGCCCGCCGCCGCCAATATGGAGCCGAGCGCGAATGTAAAGGAAATGGTGCCGTTCACCGACACGCCCATGAGACTTGACGCCTGAAGGTCAAAGGATACGGCCTGCATCGCCTTGCCCCGCCGCGTGTAGTTGATGACATAGTTGAGCGCAAGCATCAGGAGCGCCGAGAGCGCGATCACGATAAGCTGGATGTTTGAAATGGAGACCGGCCCCATGTTTATGGCGCTTACAGGCGGGCGGGGAAACTGCCGGGGATTGGGGCCGATAAAAGGCAACACCCGCGCCCCGTTTTGCAACATGAGGGACACCGCTATGGCGGTGATGAGCGAATTGAGGCGCGGAGCGGAACGCAACGGTCTGTAGGCGAACCGCTCGATGAACATGCCGAGAAAGGCGCACAGGGTCATGGAAAAGAGGAAGGCGAGCGCAAGCTCGCCCACATAGACAACGCCCCCGGCGCCATTGTCCGCGCTGAGCCATGTAAGCGCAAAATAACCGGCGTACGCGCCCACCATGAGTATGTCCCCATGCGCGAAATTGATAAGCAACACTATGCCGTACACCATCGTATAGCCGAGGGCGATGAGGGCATAGATGCTGCCGAGCGATATTCCGTTGATTAATTGTTGTAAAAATATGACGAACACGTTTTTGCCCGTGGTTTTTAAACCCTTGCGCTTCCGTCCTAGGGATTCACGGTGGTTTTGTAAACCGTCGTCAGCTTGCCGTCGCCACCCTTTACAAGCTCAACCATTACGGCGGACTTGACCGGATTGCGTCTGCCGTCGAACGTGAGGTTGCCGGTGACGTAGCTGCCATTGGTTTGGACAAGAGCGTCACGCACGCGGGTCGAGTCAACCGAGTCGGCCTTGACAATGGCGTCCCGTATCATGTACAGGGAATCATAGCCAAGCGCAGCGAAGGACACCGGCACGGAATTGTATTTTTGCTGGAACGCCCCCACGAAATTGACCACTTTGATGTCGGTGGAATCCGCGGCGTAGTGGTTGGAATAGAAACCGTTGAGAACCTCGTCTCCGGCGTTCTCGGTGAGGCCGTCCCAGCCGTCCGCGCCGACAATCGGGGTGTTGACGCCCTGGGCGCGAAGCTGTTTGGCGATCAGGGATACGGTCGAGTAATAGTCCGGAAGATAGACCACATCGGGATTCGCCGCTTTGATTGTGGTGAGCTGGGCGTTGAAGTCAACGTCGCCGGTGATGTAGGATTCATTCGCCACAATGTCGCCGCCCCGCCCCTGGAACGCGAGGATAAAGTTGTCTTTAAGCCCAACCGAATAATCGTTGCCGTTGTCGTACAATACCGCCGCCTTCTTTGCGCCGAGGTTCGCGGCCGCGAAAATGCCGCCCACGGTTCCCTGGAACGGATCGATGAAGCACGCGCGGAAAATATAATCGCCGGCGTCGGTGATGGATTCCATGGTCGCCGCGGGCGCCACCAGCAATACCTTCTGCGCCTGGGCGAGCGATGTTATCGCCTGCGTGCAACCGGAGGTAAGCGATCCGATGATAATACTCACCTTGTCGCTTGTGGTGAGTTTTTTGTAGGCGTTGACGGTTTTTTCGGGGTTGCCTTCATCGTCTTCAGAAATAAGCGCGATCTTTTTGCCATTTATACCGCCTTGCGCGTTGATTTCTTCAATGGCAAGTTCAATGCCATTCTTGCATTCAACGCCGTACACCGCAACCGGGCCTGAAAGCGGAAAAATGCCGCCTATGGTGATGACATCCGTGTTTTTGGCTTTACAGCCGGCAAGGGCGACAAGCGCGGCGCAGGCAAGCGCCGCGGCGACGCGACCAAATCTTTTCGTTTTTTGCATTTTTTGCATAAGAGCCTCCTTACTAGATACGACCTATCATAGTAGAAACCGGGAAAAATGTCCACTAGGGAAACCGGATCGCAACCGATTTTCTGGCGGAACCATAAAAAACCGCGCCGGTTTTTTCTTCAATCCTTCCACGGAAATATGAAGCTCTTGAGGCTCCGGGTCCCGGTCTTTTCACGCTCGTCGATCAAAAGCTCGTCCCACGGGATTTTAGGCCGCTTGCCGTTCGCCGTTGCTTCGGGATGAACCTCAAGCCAGTCGTACTTGAGGAGCCGCAGACGGAACCCTTCGTCCAGAAAGAGAAGGATCCCGGCTGGCCCCGGAAGCATAAACGCGAGGAACACCGACAGCGCGAGGAGAATGAGGTTGTGAATAAAGGAAAAAACACAAAAACCCAGATTGTCAAAAAAGATGAGAAAGCACTTTTTCAGGCTTATCCTGAGCGGATTGTCCATGCGAGAGCGCACCGTAAGGAAAAACTGCAAGGAGAGCGCCGCGACGACCAAAAACCAAAACAGCAAGACGCCGAGCCCCCAGCCCAGAGCGGTTCCCATTCTGAAATAAAACGGCATCACAACCGTGACAATGATTCCCGCGAGAATGACAAACACGCCCAGGACAAGACCGGAAAGCCATGTCTTTTTGAAAGCGGCGAAAAAATCGCGGAAGCCGAAAAAGCTGTAGTCCGACACCCGTTTAAGGCAGGCGCTTGCCGCGGCGAGATATACGCAAGAACACAACACGCCGGCAATCAAAACCATTATAGAAAAAAGAGCCGAAGGTATGAGAGGCGGGACAAAGACCGGCGCCGCGACGACCACCAAAAAGCCGATGTTGATGAGAACAATCTTGAACAAGTTGTCCCATAAATCAAAGAATGTCTTTTTTATCAGGAAACCAAGCATTATTCCACTATACAGCATCGCGTCGCCTTTGACAAGAACGCTTTTGTCTTTCACGCTCAATTTTCAAAACATCGCGAGGCGCCACGCGCCAAGAAACGCCGGAGGGCGGCCTCTCCCGCGTTTGGAATTCGCGCGGGCTACCGGCGACAGCGGTTGTTGGAGAGCAGTTGGTTCAAGAAAAATTATTCCGCCAAGAGACGCGTAGATCCATCGGACATCCAAGGTATACGCGGGAAACGGTTCTGAGCGGCCATATACGGTGCAGGTAGAGCGGCCAAGGACAAGCCTACAGTGTCTGGCACCGCCCCCGTCCGCGTCAAGCGGTGGAGGCTTCGAACCCGGACTGGGTCGGCTTGAGGCTGTCATACGCCCTAGGTGTCAGACACCAGCGCGCCTGAATGCGCGGCGCGTGTCTGGCGCCACTTTAACGGCAGGCGCCAAGCCGGGGGACAGAAGCATAACCCGCGCGTTAAGGAGTCCTCTTACAGACGTAGCCTGTTGACAAAGCGTCCGTAAAGATTATAATGAAACCATGAATATATTAATATTAGGCGGGACTGGTGTAATTAGCACGGAGATTGTGAGCCGTCTTCACAGTCTCAACCACCATGTAACCGTGTTCAACAGAGGGCGCCGAAGGGTTCGGTATAGCGCTGACGCGGAAGTCATAGTTGGGGACAAGCAGGACGCGGAGGGCTTTAGAAGGGCTTTAAAAGGCAGGAAGTTCG
>JAIRTS010000175.1 GCA_031254795.1 Treponema sp. | reverse complement strand
TTGATTATCATCAATATTTCAAAATCGGCTGCCGCGCTGTCGCTACCTATGCAGTCAAAATCGCACTGGATAAACTCGCGGTAACGTCCGCGCTGCGTGTTTTCGCCCCGCCACACCTTCGCGATATGGTAACGTTTGAACGGCATCGTGAGTGCCGCGCGGTGTTCCGCAGTGAACCTTGCGAACGGCACGGTAAGGTCAAACCGCAACGCGACATCGCGCCCCCCGTTATCGGTAAAGCGGTATACCTGTTTTTCAGTCTCTCCGCCCGCCTTCCCAAGCAGTATCTCAGCGTACTCAAGCGCGGGCGTGTCTATCGGAGCGAAACCGAAGCTGCGAAAAACGCCTTCGACACGCCCGGCAAGTTCGCGCCGCCCGATTTCGGCTGCCGGCAAAAAATCCCTGAACCCTTTCAGCACGCGTGGCGTTATTAAAGCCATATTTTCATCATATACCGTCCTTATTCCCTGTTTCAAGGCACCGGAGGGTCGATGACCGTCAGCAATGACGAATGAGTAATGAGAAATATAAAGTAAAAAGGATGAAGGATGAACTGCCGATTTAGGGTTGCGAGTCGGCTTTAGGGTCAGGCCCCTAGTTGGCCGTCATTGCGAGGCTGCGAGCGCGGGCGGAGTCTGCCAGTTGCCGCTTGCTGGCAGAGTCGCGGAGACGGGTTTTTGAGGCGTTTTTGCTGGCTAAGGCCCGGGTTTCGCTGGGTTAGGCGGGGGGAGCGGCGGCTTTACAGGGGATTTTGGCGTATTTTCCCGTAAGGGGTCTGACCCTAGCCTTTACCTTCCTCGATCGAAGTCTGCCCACTACCCCAGCCGATGAAAGCTCCGCCTCCTCCGTACCCGTCACAGCATCTGCCCGGCACTCCGTCCCCTCAGGCGGCTCGCCTTCCGCTATCCTCGACCGGTAACGGTCGCCCCAGATATGCCCAGTCCAGCCCTTCAGCAAGTTGTACCTCACGGCAAATGTCTGCTTGAGCCACTGCATTATCCGCGGCAACTGGAACCCGTCCGCAGGCTTGATGTAAAAAACAAGCAATGCGTCCTTCAGACACAGTCCGCGAATCTCGAAATCGAAGCGCTCAGACGTATCTTCCAAAACCTTGGCAAAAAGTCTCAGCGCCTTATGCGATTGGAACAACGGTTTCCGGTTGTTCACGGACGTGCGGATTTCATACCACGCGCCTTCTTTAAGTTCTCTTAAAGGTCTCATGCATATTTATTGCGCCGGTATACGGTTTTGCTTTAATCCGCACGAGAAAAACATGAGAAATGTATGTTTTTCGTAAAAATCAAAGCAAAACGCGTTGCTGCCGCAATAATATAAGGGAGGTTGCCATGTGTAACAAAAATAATAACGGATACGGAAGCGCCGTGTTTGTGTTGCTGGTTTTTCCGCTGGCCGTGTCCTGTGTCGGTTCCTGCGAAGTTTATCCGGAGCTTTCCGGCGGGAAAGACTCGTCCGCGCTGTCGGTGGCTACATGGAATTTGCAGGCGTTGTTTGACGGAAAGGATGACGGGGTCGAGTACGAGGAGTATCGCGGCGATAACGGCTGGAACAACGAGAAGTATTTGGCTCGGCTCAATAACTTTTCAAAAGCGATAGCGTCGCTGGGAAAAAATTGGCCGGACGTACTCGCGTTGATAGAAGTCGAGAACGCGGGCGTGCTAGAAAAGCTGGCCACCGAGTATATGGCTGACAGCGGTTACCGCTACAGCTTCTTTGCGGGACTTTCGGGTTATTCGCTGGGACTGGGACTGTTGAGTCGCTATCCGTTCACGAAAACGCTGTCACATTCGTCGAATATTGGCGGGGAAATTCTGCCACGTCCTGTCATGGAAGCTAGATTGGAGCCGGAGGGGCATCCTATTGTCATTTTTGTCTGCCACTGGAAGTCGAAGCTGGGAGGGGATGACAAGACTGAAGCGTTGCGACGGGATGCCGCTGTCGTGATTTTGCGGCGGATCATAGCTATCAGAGCGGAAAATGAAGATATTCCTATCCTTGTGCTGGGCGATTTGAATGAAAACCATGATGAATTTGTCCGGCATGATGGGGAAATTCGTTGCGCTCTGCTTCCGGATTCGCCTGAAGCGGCCAGATTTGCGGGTTTTGACTTCGAACTGGAGGACGAAGAATATCAACGCGCTCCGCAGGATTTCTTCGTGCTTAGCGCTGAGAAACCTCCGAAAAGCTCGTTTTTTTGCGATGTTGAGGGTATTTTTTATACGCCTTGGGAAACCGAATTGGAAAAAGGTTCTTACTTTTACGGCGGCGGTTGGGAGAGCATAGATCATCTGCTGTTGTCTGACGCATTTTTCGATTCGCGCGGCTGGGATTTCAAGAACGCGACCGTGATAGACGCGGAGCCGTTCGTGAACTCCAAGGGCGAGCCAAATTCATACAACACGCGCACCGGTTCCGGTTTAAGCGACCATCTGCCCCTCGTTTTAACGCTGGAAAACAAGAAACGGTAACGTAAAGCTTTGAATTATAAAAAATAGCGGTACGGCGCGGTCTTTGGAAACCGTGCCGCACCGTCCGTCCCTGCTGGACGGACGGAGGTAACGGCCTGCTTATCATTAGATGCGGTTGAATCAGCGGAGATTTTACAGACGTCTCTTGACCTTCATATCTGTATTCACTATACTGACTATATAGTCAGTGATTTTATGGTCATTACAATGAAAGAACAAAAGGGAAAGCGTCAGCTTCAAAAAGAAAGGACCCGTGAACA
>JAIRTS010000090.1 GCA_031254795.1 Treponema sp. | reverse complement strand
TAGAGGAGTAACACCAATGATTGGAATAAACAAGGGTATCTTGCTGCTTACTTGTGCCATCGTATTTCTCTCGTGGGCGGCGATCTAGAAAGTATGATAAAGGGGTAATGACAACAGGGGCACAAAGAAATACTATGAAATTATGCGACTAACCAAGGAAGTGATAAAAGGCCGAATTTTTTTTGAAGTGCGAAAATAGGAGGGCATAGAAACGACGGCGTAAACACGGTGGAATAAAGTTGGAAAACACACCCTGCCGGAGGTTGACGATGCCGTATACCCACTATACCAGAGATGAGAGAAACGCGTGGCAGGCGATGGGGGGCATGAGGGTGCCTAAATGCTATGAGGCCGCCTCAGCGGCGTCTACCGCGAGTTACACCGAAACAGAACCGGCTACGTGTATACTGGCAGCGAGGCCCATCAGGCGAGCGGGCAACGGCGTTTGGAGGCCAAACTGCGTCCCAAGCTTGACGACCCTGCGCTGACCGGGGAAATCATGCGTTTGTTCAAGCAAGACCTGTCCCCGGACAAGATTTCAGGCCGATTGAGGGTATTGTACCCTGAACCGCAGGAAAAGCGATCTCTCGCGATGCCTCATGAAAAATGTTACCGAAAAAGGGGGACACCTCAAATCGAAAATGTCACCCAAATTACACTAAGGGCGCCTGAGGGAGGGCGTCCGAATGGGGTTAACCATGAAAGAAAAACAGGCGGTGACATGGGAATGCCGGCCCCGCTATCAAAAGGCCGTAAAAAAAGAGAAAAAACGCTGCCGGACGAATTCGCCCGGCTCGCCGGCTGTCACCGGAAATCCGCCGTCAGGCTTTTGAGCCGCAAACCAGTCGGGAAGCCCTTGTCTATCAGGACGGAAAACCGAGGGCATCGCCTCTCTCCGCATGGTCTGGACCTTCCTCTGGTGTGAATGCGTCGGAAACGAAGTTTCCGCAAAATCCCCCCCCCCCCCCTTACGCGCCAGCGGATGACGCGCGTCGCCCGATGGCCCGCGTTCCGCATCACCGCTGAAACAGTCGAAAAGCTCAAAACCATAAGCCCGGCGACCATAGATCAGTACCTGAAAAAAGGCAAAGTGGCTCTCAGGATCAAGGGAAAAAGCCTCGCCAAACATTTCCTTTCGCTGAAAAGCCATATCCTTATCCGTACCTTACTACTCCGGAGAAGAACGAAAAACACCCGGTTTCTGGCAAATTGACACGGTCCACCGCTGTGGTCAGGCCGCGTATGGCCAATACGTCCACACTTTGACCGCCACCGACGTCGCCTCGGGCTGGATCGAACTCCGTTCCCTCCTCAATAACGCTCAAAGGATGACCTTCCAGGCTCTCACGGACATTAAAACCACCGTCCCTCTCCCGGTTTTGGAGTTTCATCGGAAACAAAGTTTCCGCGCGATAACGGCTCCGAATTTATCAACAACGCCACCGAAATCTGGCGCTCCAAATAAACCCACCTCTTCGCCCGTTCACGGGATCGCCACAAAAACGACGACTGTCTCGTCGAACAAAAAAACGGCGCCGTCGTCCGTGAATACGCGGGCTATGACCGGCTCGAGGGCTTTGAGGAACAGGCCATCCTGTCCGCCGTCTACGAGACATTGGCTCCCTTCCTGACCTTCTTCATGCCCTCCCAAAAACTCAAAAACAAAATCAGAATCGGATCCAGGGAAGTCAAAACTTGTGACGAACCGAGGCTCCCCTTTCAAAGGCTCCTCGAACACGCTTCTCCACCGCCAGCATGAAGGACACCCTCAATGCCCACGCCCTTTACAACCCGATGGAATTTCAGCGGAATGTCAACAAGGCTATCCCGCGATTGCGTCAACGACTCGCTCAGGCAAACCGTATTCGGACACAGGAGCGGAAATAGTTTCGGTGATATTTTCTAAATGAGGCATCTCGTAGAATTGACAACGGGCAACCCTCATTAAGGCACCGAGTTCCGTACCGCTCCGCGCCATCCTTTTAAAAAATATCGTCAAATCTATTGAATAATTTTTATTTTTCATATAGTATAGAGGTACGAGTGAACAAACTGTGGCTAGCGCCTTGACGACAAATTTGGAAGGCGCCCCGGCGCCAGTGAGCGCTCCAATTTACGTTAGAGAGGTGTGGAATGTTGGACATCGGACAAGTCCATCGTAAGGAATACGAGTCAGATGCCGACCTGCCCGGTCAGATTGTCATTGCTCGCGCTCCGGGAAGGGTACATCTCTTGGGAGAGCATGGCGAGCCAAAATTCTTTTCATGTCTCTCTTCCGCGATTGATAGAGATATATATGTAGCGGTCAGCCAGCGGAAAGACAATTCCCTGCGTTTTTTTGCGGCGAATTCTGATGAACGCAAGCGATCCTCCATCACAAACCTGAAATACAAACGGGAAGATCGATGGTCAAATTACATCAAGGCGGCGATTCAAGTGTTCGCGTCTCTTGGACGACTCGCCAAAGGGCTTAATGTCACCGTATGGGGGGGCGTTCCCCAACAGATAGGGCTCGCCTCTTCCACGGCGATGGAGGTGGCGACTGTGGTCGCGCTCCGCGCTTTTTTCAAGGTGAACATAACGGATCGCGACCTCATAGGGCGGCTCATCAGGGAGCGGGAGGCTTTTTTCGGAAAACCGGTTTCTTTCGCCGATTACGCCGTGATCCTCAACGCCAAAGCGGACGGCTTCATCATTGTTGATGAGCATAAAAGAGAAACAAGAAGCGTTCCCGTAGATTTCGCCAGCTATAAGCTGCTGATAACGGATTCTCGGGTGCCTCGTTTTAATATTGAACAGGAATTGAGGCAGCGGCGGCACGATGTACGCAAAGGTTTTGAAAGCCTTTTCCCCCAGAAGGAATTGCGCGAGATAAACGATAAAATGTTCGCGTCTGTGAATCTTACAGAACTGTTGGGCGGACTGCCTGAGACAATCAGAAGAAGAACGCTCTTTGTCATTCAGGAAATGCGGCGCATTGCCGAAACCGAAGAAGCCTTGCGAAAAAAAGACTTCCAGA
Organism: Treponema sp.; assembly: GCA_031254795.1. Lineage (GTDB taxonomy): Bacteria > Spirochaetota > Spirochaetia > Treponematales > Breznakiellaceae > JAIRKH01. The sequence continues at coordinate 6,578 of JAIRTS010000090.1, read as the reverse complement.
TTTTTTCCAGAATCATCTTCCATTCGCACGAAGGCTTGCGCGATCTCTATGAGGCATCCTGCCCGGAAACAGACTGGCTTGTAAAGCGCGGACAGGAGACGGACGGCGTTTCCGGCTCCAGAATGACCGGACTCGGATTTGGCGGCTGTACGTACGCCATCATCAAAGAAGAATCGATACCGGAATATAAAAAACGTCTTGAAGATTATGAGAGGATATTCGGTTTTCATCCGATAATATATGAAGTAGTACCTGCGCAAGGAGCGAGCTTGATTTCCGTATGAATATATTGATGACCAATGACGATGGCATAGATTTTGAATGGTTCATGCGGTTTGTCAGAATTATGCAGGAAATGGGAAAGACAAGGGGACACGCCATCTATGTTGTCGCGCCCGAGGGCGAGCGTTCCGGTTTCTCTCATTACATCACCTTTATAGCAGGTCCAATACGGCTGAAAAAACGGGAAGAAAACATGTGGGCTTGTTCCGGCACTCCCGCGGATTGCGTCATGATGGCGTGCATGGGCGCGCTTCCTTTTACGGTTGATCTTGTGGTGTCCGGCATTAATCGCGGCGCGAATCTTGGCACGGATCTCGTGTATTCGGGAACCGCGGCGGCGGCGCGTCAAGCGAGCCTGCACCACATCCCGGCGGTGGCGTACTCGCTTGCCTGCGAGTCAAAGCCGCTGTATTGGGAAAAGGCCGTGGCGTACGCGGCTGAGCATGTAGAGGAATTCGCCGCGCTGTGGCGGGAAGATATTTTTATCAATGTCAACCTTCCGAATTCCTCTTCCGGGGCGGCGGGGTCGAAGATTACCTTTCCGTCGCGGCGGGTGTATGAGTCGGATAAAATCGCAGTGTTTGACGCGCCGGATCGCAAGCGGTATTGCTTTATGAACGCCGGAGCGGCGAAAACCATCCCTGAAGCGGGTTCCGATTACGATGCGGTGTCGTTGAATTTGGCGTCAGTAACGCCGGTGTTTATTCATCCTGTCGCGGCAAGCGATATGTGCGCCGAAGCGCCGAGACATGCGGGCGTGGGATTCCGCCCGGAGAATTAAAACAGAGGAAAAGAGGATTTATCGACAGTGGAAGAAGTTGCGAGAGCGGTGTCAACATCTCAAGAAGGAGTCGCCCTTTTTCAGAAAGGCGATTGGAAAAACGCCCTTGAGTCTTTTCTAAAGGCGCGCCCCGAAGACGCCAATGAAGCGATTGAGTTGGTGTATTATACGGGACTTTGTTATGCGAAACTCAAACGTTTTGCGGAAGCCCAACCCTATCTTGAGAGATATATCAGCGACGCTCAAAACAGCGTGCGGGTGTATCAATGCCGTATGACGCTGGCATATTCGTATGTAATGACTAAAATGGCGAGGAAGGCTGAATATGAGCTTACGGTGTTGCTGAACAACGGCTTTGAGTCCGCGCAGCTGTACGCGACAATGGCGTACGCCGCGTGGTCGCGGCAGTCCTATGGCGATGCCATAGAATGGTACGGGCGGGCGTTGAGCGTTGATCCTGAAAACCTTACGGCGTTGAATAGTCTTGGCTTTATCCTCGCCGACACCGGCAAGGATGTAAAAAAAGGGCTTCGCTTTTGCAAGCGCGCGGTCGAAAAGAAACCCGACAACCCCGTTTACCTTGATTCTTTGGGATGGGCGTATTATAAAGATGGAAAAAGAATAGAGGCGATGAAATTCCTCCAGAGAGCGCGGGATAAGGATCCTGAAAACCCGCTTATTCGGGAGCATCTTAAACTGGTTGAAACAGCGAAATGAAGCGTTTGAGACGATTCCGGTCATGCGGCTATTTTTTCTTGTTCATGGCGCTTTTTGCATGCGCGGCGCTGCCCGTGTTTGCCCAGCAATCCGATTTCACGGTCGGCAACGCGGACCTTGACGCCCGCTATGCGCGGGAAGAGTTCAGAATAGGCGTGCAGGCGTACAACAGATTCGCGTTCAACGAGGCGATTCTTTCCTTTGAGCGCGCCCTGTCTTTCAGGCCGGGAGAACCGCTGTTGCTTGACTGGCTGGGACGCTCCTATTACCGGTCAGGGTTTGAAGAAGCGGCGATTAGACAGTGGATGGCCGCTTCCGGCGGCTACGGCCCCATGTCTACGGAAGCGTTGCTCTTAAACAGCCGCATTGAGACCATACGGAATAGACGCAACCTTCTGCCCATCGCGGATGACAACATCCAGTATGTTGAATCGGGCAGGTACCCCGGCGTCGCGGACAAGCAGACCTTGTACCGCCAGCCTACCGCCGTGTTGCCTCTTGACGATGGCTCTGTGTGGGTGGTCGCGTACGGCAGCAACGAGCTTGTCCGCATTGACCCAAACGGCATTGTCAGGCAACGGCAGCGTGGACCCATAAACGGCTTTGATCGCCCCTATGATCTGGCGCGCGGATACGACGGGAGGCTCTATGTCTCGGAATACCGGGGCAACCGCGTGAGCGTCCTCAACAGCAACGGAGATTGGCAGTCCTACATCGGGTCAAAAGGGCGAGGGGACGGCATGTTTGTGGGGCCGCAAAACCTCGCCGTTGATGAATCAGGCTACCTTTACGTGGTTGATTACGGAAACCAGCGGGTCTCCAAGTTCGATCCTGACGGCGTGTTTATCCTCTCTTTTGGAAAGAAAACGGTTTCCGCTGGCGGAGAACCCTTTGGCGGCTTGCTTTCGCCCACGGGAATCGCCGCGAAAAACGGCAGGGTTTATGTCGCGGACAATGCTTTCAATCAAATTTACCTGTTTGATCCCAATGGCGCGTATCTCGGCGTTTTGACGCCCGCCGGTCTCGCTGGACCGGAAAGCCTCCGTTTCCTTTCGGACGGGCGGCTCCTCGTCGCCGATAAAAACCGCGTGATTATGATCGACGTTGATTCCGCCGTCGTCAGGGAACTCGGCGTTCCGGGCAACGACAAGGCGCGGCTTGTGGGCGTGGGCATGGACAGGAACGGCAATATCCTCGCCGCTAATTTTCAGGCGAGCGAGGTCTCCATTATGACTCGGCTTGACGACATAGCCTCCGGGCTGTTTGTGCAAATAGAACGGGTCGTCTCAAGCGCATTCCCGCAGGTGACGGTTGAGATTTCCGTGCAGGACAGACTCCGGCGTCCTATTGTCGGACTTGACGAGCGCAACTTCCTGCTGAGCGAAGAAGGAAATCCGGTTTCCAAGCAACAGTTGCTGGGAGCGGGCTATCGTACGACAAACATCGAGCTTTCCCTTTTGATTGAACGCTCGCCGGCGACCAGCGGCCTGCGCGAAGATGTAAACGCGGCCATCCGCGACATTTCTTCCGCGGGGGGCGCCATCGTCTCGCTCGTGTCCGCATCCGAGTTGCCCGTGAAAGAACAGATGGCGGGCGGCGGACAGCCCGGCTCGGCAAGCGCCGCCGAATATTCGCCGGGTTGGCGCTTTGATCTGGGGTTGCGGCTGGCCGCGACAGACCTCTTGCCGGTGGACAAGAAACGCGCCGTGGTGTTTGTGGGTTCCGGCGTTCTCGGAGAACTCGCCTTTGAGCAGTACGGTCTTTCCGACCTTGCCGCGTATTTGGCAAACAACGGCATTGTGTTTTACGCGGTCATCGTAGGCGGCGGACAAGCGGACGCGGCGCTTGAATATCTGGCTTCTCAAACCGGCGGGCAAGTCCTTCCCCTTTACCGGAATGAAGGCGTAAAGCCGGTCGTCCAGAGTCTTGTCTCGGTTCCAAACGGCACATACATCATAAGCTATGAGTCCCGGTTGCCGACAGATTTTGGCAACGCCTATCTTCCGGTTGAAGCGGAGGTATATCTTTTGGAGAGATCGGGTAGGGACAAGATCGGCTATTTCCCGCCCTTGAACTGACCGAAATCTCCGTTGATATGCGCAAAACGCCGAATTTACCCCGCGCGTGGCGATAGCCTGGCGGTATCGCCGGCTACCCTATGTCGCGCCACACGACGCCGTTGGGAGTGTCTTCCAGTATAATGCCCTGCGCCTTCAAATCAGCGCGGATTTTATCGGCTTTCGCGAAGTCTTTCGCTTTTTTCGCCGCTGTCCGTTCTGCGATGAGACGCTCAATATCCGAGGAAATCTTCTTCTTCTCTTTCACCGCGTCTTTCAGGTTCAATCCAAGCGTTTCGTCCATGGAAAAAGCCGCCGCAAGCGCTTCGGCTTCGGGGACACTGTTGTCTTTGAGCAAACCCCAAAGTTCAGCCAAAGCGCGGGGCGTGGAAAGATCGTTCTCTATCGCGGCCTTGAAAGCGGCGAGGTACGCGGCGGCCTTCTCGTCAGCGACGCGCTCCGGTATATGAGCGGCCTTATCCGCCAGAAACCTAACGCGGTCGGAGATCGACTTGCGGGCGTTTCTCGCGCCATTCAGCGCCTCATAGGAAAACTGTAGCTGGGTCCGGTAATGCCCGCTCAAAAGAAAATAGCGGTAATCAAGCGGATCGTAGCCGGCGTCCACCAGCGTTTGCAGGGTAATAAAGCCGCCCGTTGACTTGCTCATTTTGCCGCGGTCAAGCACGAGAAATTCGTTGTGAACCCAGTGCTTCACCCACGGACGCTTTCCAGTCGCGGCTTCGCTTTGGGCTATCTCGTTGGTATGGTGAATGCCGATATGATCGATGCCGCCCGCGTGTATGTCGAACTGTTCGCCCAGGTACTTGACGCTCATGGCCGAGCATTCAATGTGCCAACCCGGATACCCGCGTCCCCAGGGGCTGTCCCACACAAGCGCCTGATTCTCGAATTTGCTCCTGGTGAACCACAGTACAAAATCGTGGGGGTTGCGTTTGTTTTCGTCAACGCCCGTACGCGCGCCGGCTTTCTGCTCCTCAAGATGGAGGCGTCCCAATTCTCCGTACGCGGGAAATTTCGTAATATCGAAATAGAGGTTGCCGCCCGCAAAATAAGTGAAGCCATTCGCCTCGATCCGTTTGATAAGCGCTATCATCTCTTCAATGTGTTCGGTCGCCTTGCATATTACATCGGGACGCCTGATATTGAGCCGGTCAATGTCAACGAAAAACGCCGTGGTGTAGAATTCCGCGACTTCAAGCACACTTTTGCCCCGCTCATTCGCGCTCTTGACCATTTTATCATCGCCCTCGTCGTTGTCGCCTGAAAGATGCCCCACATCCGTCACATTCATGACGTGTTTCACGTCATAGCCCGCGCAGCGAAGAGCGCGCGTCAAAACGTCATGCGTTACATAGGCGCGGAGGTTGCCGATATGCGCGTAGTTGTACACCGTGGGGCCGCATCCATAAAAACCAACCTTGCCCGGCGTCACCGGCGCAAACTCCTGCATCTCGCGTCCAAGCGTATTATATAAAACCATATATGATATTTCCCCCATTCACATTCCAACAAGATAGGAATATGATATATTGCTGTATGGATACTATAGAAGAATTTTTGAAAAATAGCAACATACCTGCCAACGCTTCCATAACGGCCGGCAGACGCGAACCGCTTGCAAAACACACCACCTTCAATGTAGGAGGCGCGGCGGCGTTGTGGATTCGCCCGAATCAAAAGGACGGCGCTGACCTGATCGCCGCGATTTTTCAGCGGGCGAAGACGCAAGGGTCGCCGGTCTGCGTTTTGGGACGGGGGGCGAATGTCGTTTTCAGCGACGAGGGTTTTCCCGGGGTCGTTCTTGATACGGGCGGCTGGAGCGGCGTGGAAACCTTTGGCCAAGAGAGCGGGCGGATCGTATTCCGCGCCGGCACACGGATCGACCGCGCCGTTGAAACGCTTGCGAATAGTTTCGGCGTACCGGACGAAGGAGCCTCTTGTGATGTGATGGGCGCCCTCCTTGCCCGCGGGTACGGAGGGCTGGAATTCCTCGCCGGCATGCCCGGAACCATAGGCGGCGCGGTGTACATGAACGCCCGTTGCTATGAACAATCCATCGCCGACAGGCTTGTATCGGTCGCCATCATCGACGAGCGCCTGCGCCATGTGACCGTTCCGTTCCGCGCCGCGGAATGGGGCTACAAGAAAAGCCCTTTTCAAAACAGGGACACGCTCATACTAGCCGCCGAATTTTCGCTATACAGGAAGGAAAAAGACGCTCTGCTGGCGGACATGAACGCCCGCCGCGCGGATCGCGAGAGAAAGGGGCATTACCGCTTTCCATCCGCCGGCTCCGTCTTCAAGAACAACCGCGCGTTTGGCATGCCAACCGGCAAAATCATAGACGATCTCGGGCTTCGCGGACTTTCCCGCGGCGGCGCCATGGTGGCTCCCTTTCACGGAAACATCATTGTCAACGCCGGCGGCGCGACCGCGACGGACATCCGCTTTCTTGTAGACGATGTGGCCCAAAGGGTTAGAAAAAGCGCGGGCTTTGAGCTTGAGACGGAGATCGTGTTTATGTGATCGGGAGTCCTTTTGAGCGGAAAATCGCCCGCTGAAGTTCTCAAGCTCAAACTTCTGTCTCAAATCAAAAGCGCCTCCTCCCCCGTTTCGCCTTCCGCCAGATTCGTCATCAGCGCTCCCCGCCGGCAAGCCGAAACACTATCGCCCGCGTTCGCGCCGCCGTCTGTGGCGGCGCGGGAAAAGAAGCCCGCCCC
>JAIRTS010000048.1 GCA_031254795.1 Treponema sp. | reverse complement strand
AATGAATCGGATCAGGACGTGAAGATACAGGCGGCGGGCGCTTCCAATACCCTGCCCGATCTGTTTATGGTGCGCCGTGATCCGTGGCTCAACCTGCTCCGCGCGAGTCTTATCGCGCCGGTGGATGATCTTTACGACCTTATGCCCACGAGGACGAGGTTGCAGTACGACAGCGATTCACGGGCGTTTACGACGATTAACGGAAAGTCTTATGGGCTTGCCTCGCCGGGAACCATCGCTAAAAACGAAGGTGTGCTGATACGCAAAGATTGGCTTGACAAGCTGGGATTGTCGACGCCGGTTACCACCGAGGATTTCCTTGCCGTGATGAAGGCGTTCACCTTTGAGGATCCTGACGGCAACGGCAATGACGACACGTATGGTTACGGCGCGTTTATAGAAATCAACAACTTTGAAGAAGGCGTGGGACGCCGTTTCGATCCGTTGCTGGGAGCTTTCGGCGCAGCGGGTACATGGAGCCTGTTGGCTGCGGATCCGGGACTCAATGTCAGAAAACCTGCCTATTATGACGGGTTGAGCTATTTGAAGCAGATTATAGACGCAAGGGTCATTGATCCGAACTGGGTAAGTTACGGCAAGGATGATTTCAGAGCGGCGTGGAAACAAGGGCGTTTTGGCATCATGCGCGAGCAAAATGCGGCGTTTGCGGCTGAAGCGAATTACGCGCCTTTTGACAAGAATTTCCCGAATGGGGAGTGGATCGTTATAGATCCGCCTAGGGGTCCAACCGGCAAACAGTCCGTAGGCGTATATACGCAAGCCTACCGCATTTACGCGATGTCCGCAAAAGCCGCTCAGGAAGGGAAAGGTCCCGCAATAGCCCGCTTGCTGGAATGGATGTCCTCAGACGAGGGATATTACCTCTTGGGATGGGGCGAAGAAGGCGTGAACTACCTGCTTGACGAACATGGCGTTCCCACAGTGGAAGGGCTTCCTGACGCGAAACTCGGTTTCACGCAACCAGAAATTCAGCCGCTCACCCAACTGCGCAATATGGTGTTTTACAACGGCGAAGTGGAGCTTGTGGCGCGCTATCCCACTTACAAAGCGCCGACATCAGGCAAAACCATGAGCGCGCTCACCGTGTTATGGGATATGCAGTCAAGACCGTGGACGCCGAATATCGGCGGCGACGCTCTTCCCGCGCCGAACGCGGATCTTAAACGCTTCTACGAGCAGGGCGTAGCGGAATTCCTTACTGGCAGACGGGAACTGACTCAGGGTAACTGGACCGCGTGGGTCGCGGAATTTGACAAACTTGGCGGACTGGAATGGGATGAAAAAGGTGTTCAGGTTGCCAAAGATGGCAATTATTTGAAATGACTTTGTTCCGCCGTATGGCATGGCATGCGGCGGAACACCCTCTTGAATAACAGATCGGATGGATTATGGTTGATACGATTGACAGGGCAGCGCCCGTTTTTGAACGCATGGCGTTGTCGGTGATGAAGCGGTATACGCCGGAACAAGTGAGATGGCATTACGAGCATGGGCTTGTGTTGCAAAGCATATACAAGACAGGCGTTTTTCTGAATAAGCCGGAGTACAAACGGTGGGTGAAGTCCATGTTTGATGTTATGCTCCCGGAAGATGGACGCATTGTAAGCTATCGAGAGGGCGAATATAATCTGGATCAGATAAATATGGGAAAATCGCTCTTTGTGTTTTACGCCGAAACCGGCGAGTGGAAGTACCGGAAGGCTATAGAAACCTTACGGGAACAACTCAAAGAGCAACCCCGGACAAACGCCGGCGGATTTTGGCATAAGAACATCTACCCGCGTCAGATGTGGCTTGACGGACTGTACATGGGCGAGCCTTTTTATGCGCAGTACGCGGCGACTTTTAACAAAGATGGCTGGGAGACGGATTTCGATGATATTGTCCGTCAATTTGTTTTGTTGGAAGCAAAAGCCCGCGATGCGAAAACCGGACTTCTGTACCACGCGTGGGATGAATCCCGCGTTCAAAAATGGGCTGATCCAGAAACGGGCTGTTCTCCGCATTTTTGGGGCAGGGCTATGGGTTGGTACTGCATGGCGCTTGTGGATACGCTTGACTTCATTCCGGAATCGTTGCCGCAACACCGAAAAGCCCTGCTTGACATAAGCTGTAGCCTCATAGCCCCCCTTTTGCGTTGCCAAGACAGGACGAGTGGTCTTTGGCATCAGATTCTTGATTGCGGGGATCGTGAGGGCAATTATTGTGAAACTTCCTGTTCCGCCATGTTCACCTATTTTCTCTACAAGACGCTCAACAAGGGCTATGCGAAGGATCAAGCTGAAGAAATAATATCCGGCGCGGCGCGAGCGTATAAGGGGCTTATGAGCCGTATTCGTGAGGAAACGGACGGAGAACTCCATGTAACCGGCATTTGTAGCGTCGCTGGTCTCGGCGGCGATCCGTATCGGGACGGTTCCTTCTCCTACTACATCGGCGAACCTGTAACGGAAGATGACTTTAAGGGCGTAGGCTCTCTTATTCTGGCGGCGCTGGAAAAAGCGCGCAATGACATGAGTTTGTATGAAAGCCTCGACGGAAAAGACGGCAATGAGACTCCCTGCTTTGAAGAGTGCAAATGAACTGTCCCCGCCCAAAGGGCGGAGTATTACACCCGCGTTGCGCCATGCCGCAAACGCTTCCGCAAAAAGATGGGCGGCAGAATAGGAAATTTCAGCGGCGCGCATACACTTGATAAACGGACTATCGGCGATCCTTTTTATTATAATTATAATATAATCCCAAACGCAACATCCGCTTCGCGTTGCAGACGGCATTAGGCTTTGTAAGGCTTACTAAAAAAGTCATGTATCTACTAGCCAAAACGTATGCAAAAGAGTATAATCTATGGTGCCAGACACTTTGGAGGATACATGAAAGTTTATATTGATTACAATGCGACTACTCCGCTCAACGAAGCGGTGAAAACCGCGATGATAGATGATTTTGCCATTTACGGCAACGCTTCCAGTATGCATGCGTCAGGGCGGTTGGCGCGCGCCCGCCTTGAGGAGGCTCGTTCCAATGTAGCCGCGCTAGTCGGCGCGGAATCGCGTGAAATCATCTTTACATCAGGCGGATCTGAGTCAAACAACACGGTTTTCCAGACCATGCGGCGTCTTGCGGAGCGCGGCGCGGTGGAAGAGCAGCCTTCGGTAAGGAATGAGATCATCACCACGGCTATTGAACACCCCTGCGTACTCAACTCCGCCAGCTTTCTGCAAGAGTTGGGTTTTACGGTGACGTTTTTGCCCGTAGACAAGTACGGCAAGATAAAAATAGACGCTCTGAAGGCGGCGCTGAATGACAAAACCCTGCTTGTTTCCGTAATGGCCGCAAACAACGAGATCGGAACCATTCAGGACATAAAGGAAATTGCGGTTTTAGCAAAATCCGCCGGCGCTTTCGTACACACGGACGCGGTTCAGGCTGTGGGGAAAATACCGGTGGATGTGAAGGAATGGGGCGTTGACTACCTCTCGATGTCGGCTCATAAGATTTATGGTCCCAAAGGCGTCGGAGCGCTCTTTATACGGGGACGTGGCGGCAGGCGCGCTGTCCCGCTTTTCCCCCTGATTCATGGCGGACACCAAGAGGACGGGCTTCGCGCCGGTACGTACAACAATCCAGGCGTTTTCGGTTTCGGAAAAGCCGCTGAAATCGCAAAACAACGCATCGCGGAGTATGGGAAAACCATCTCCCCGTTGCGGGATCATCTCCGCGAGGGGCTTGTCAAGCGAATACCGAATAGTACGGTCAACGGACATCCGGCTGACGTGATCCCGAACACGCTTAATGTATCCTTTCCCGGCGCGGAAGGCGAATCGATTCTCCTCGCCTTGGATCTAGCCGGCATTGAGGCGTCCACCGGTTCGGCCTGCGCGTCCGGCAGCCTTGATCCTTCCCATGTGATCATGGCTATAGGCGCTGAACCGGAACTGGCTCATGGATCAATTCGCTTTAGTCTTGGCTGGGGCATTACGCGGGAGGCGGTTGATTACATCATAGAAACGCTTCCGCCCATCATTGAGCGGCTGAGATCCATGTCAACTCTGGCATAACAAAAAGTTGAAAAAACGCTCTCACCCCCTTGATCTAATTGGGGTGTTTTTGCTATACTATCAACGATTCGGGGATATAGCTCAGTTGGTAGAGCGATAGGTTCGCAATCTATAGGTCAGGGGTTCGAATCCCCTTATCTCCATGCTGTAATTGTTTGCATAGCGATGAAGTTGCCGACCGAAAAACGGCAGTATTACGCGCCCGTCGAAACCTCACGCC
>JAIRTS010000054.1 GCA_031254795.1 Treponema sp. | reverse complement strand
CCGAGGCTGGAATGCCCCGCTCCGGCCCCGGGGAATCCGGGCGGCCGCCTCCTGATCCTCGGCGAGCGCGGCCTTTTCGGTACGCCCGTCGCGGCTGTCCCCGCCGGGCCGTGTCTCTCATACCCCAGACGCGCGTCCATCTCGCGTTCCAACGCCCGCCGCGGGCTCCTTCCGGCCAGTCGCCTGACAAGCCCGCCCCCCTGAAACCTCTTCTTGGGTCACGCCATGGAAGCCGATCCGCTCCAGCGGCCGATCCCATCGCCCCCTCTCTCTTTTCTCTCTCTTGGCCATGTCCGCTCCTTCGGTAGTTCCACCTCTGTTCGGCCAATTACACAAACTTTAGGACACAGGCCCCTGCGAGACTAAACCCACTGTGAATAAAAAGAGATTCGTGTGAAATCACGCCAATCTCTCGCGCATGATCCCGAACATCAAGACGCGACACGCCCTGTTCGCGAGATTCGTGTTTATGGTTTTTCGCAGGTCTATGAAGGGCAAGCTCCGCGGAACACTGTTGGCAAGAGTCGAAATAGTCCTTATGCCCAGCGATTGATTTGAAGATTTACTGTCCTTGTCTAATCGTCTTTTTTCGTGTATATTTTGCCAAATGACAGCGTCATCTTCTTTATGGTTGGGCATTGATGTGGGATCAACTACGGCAAAAACCGTCGTCGTCGATTCGGGTACAAGCAAAGCGATATTCTCCCGGTATGTTCGCCATAATGCGCGGCAAATGGAAACCACTCATATGTTGCTGGAGGAGGTTTTCGCGCAATTTCCGGGCGTGGCCTTCCGCGCGACGGTGTGCGGATCCGGTGGCAAGGGCATCGCGGCGGCGCTTAACATTTCCTATATACAGGAGGTCGTGGCGAATTCCATCGCGGTACGGACGCTTTACCCAAAAACACGGGTTGCCGTAGAACTCGGTGGACAAGACGCCAAGGTGATCTTTTTTTATTACGACAAAGCTACAAACAAACTCAGCGCATCCGATATGCGTATGAATGGCACATGCGCGGGTGGCACAGGCGCGTTCATTGACGAAGTGGCGGCGCTTTTGAAAATACCGGTGGAGCAATTTGAGAAGTACGCGGCGAAGGGAACCTTTGTCTATGAAATCTCCGGGCGGTGCGGCGTTTTCGCTAAAACCGACATTCAGCCGCTGTTGAACCAGGGCGCGAAAAAAGAAGATATCGCGCTTTCCACGTTCCATGCCATCGCAAGACAGACCATAGGCGGGCTGGCGCAGGGGCTGGAATTCAAGCCGCCCATCGCTTTTGAGGGCGGTCCCCTCACCTTCAACCCGACTCTTATCCGCGTGTTCGCCGAGCGGCTCAATTTGACGGAAACCGACGTCATCCGCCCCGAATTTCCAGAAACCATTGTGGCGTGTGGCGCGGCTCTCGCCCTGGGCGACTTGTTCACGAATACGCCGTCCCTTTTGACGCGGAAAGCCATTGACGGCCTTTTAAACGCGGACTCTTCCACCGCAGGTGGCGGCGGAAAATTCGACAAGAAATGGTTCGAATCGGACGTGGAAAAGGCGAATTTCTATAAGAGGCATAGGATAGGGGATTTGGAAATTGAGCGCGAGGCTTCCGAACGCCATTTCTCAGCCTCGCATGGTCAAATCCCTAAAAACGTTTACCTCGGCATTGACGCCGGTTCCACGACCACAAAATTCGCGCTTTTGGACGAAGATGAGAATATCATCGAAACGTTTTACTCGAACAATAATGGCGACCCGCTGAGCCTCATCAAGTCCGCCCTGCTCCTCCTCAATGAAAAGTACGGAGACAAGCTCCACGTCATCGCAGTTGGAACAACCGGCTACGGGGAGCAGTTGTTTTACAAGGCGCTGTCCGCCGACTTTCATACGGTTGAGACTGTGGCGCATGCTGCGGCCGCCCGCAAATATGTGCCGGGCGCGACATTCATCCTTGACATCGGTGGACAGGACATGAAGGCGATCACCATTGCGCGGGATGTGGTGACAGACATCACGCTAAACGAAGCGTGTTCAGCCGGATGCGGCTCGTTTCTGGAAAATTTCGCGAAATCTCTCAACATTCCTGTTGAAAAAATCGCCGACATGGCGTTTTCCGCCCAAAATCCCGCTGAATTGGGGAGCCGTTGCACGGTTTTTATGAACAGTAGAATTATCACGGAACAACGCAATGGCAAACAAGCGGATGATATCATGGCCGGACTTTGCCGCTCCATCATTGAAAATGTGTTCACCAAAGTCGTGCGCGTATTGAATTTCGCCACCTTGGGTGACAAAATCGTCGCTCAGGGCGGCGTCTTCAAGAACGCCGCGATTCTGCGCGCGTTGGAACAGTACGTCAACCGTCCGGTCGTCCGCGCGCCCTTTCCGGGCGAAATGGGCGCCATCGGCATAGCTCTGCTCACCAAGAAACATGTGGAGGACGAGTTGAAACGCGCAAATTTGCGGGCAAGTTTGCCCACAGGCGCGTCGTTTCGCAGTCAGTTCATCGGGCTGGATGCGATGAAGGACTTTGGCTACACGCAGAACGGAGAATCGATCTGTCCGTTTTGCGCCAATCGTTGCGTCAGAACCATGTTGACCTTTTCCAATGGGGCGACGTACGTTGCCGGCAACAGGTGCAAGCGTGGCGAAATCATCGGAGATCCCGCTGACGTACATATCCGCGAAAAGGTCAAGCGGATCACGGAGCAATTGGAATCCGCGCCCGACCTGTTCAAACTGCGGGAAAAACTGCTTTTTAAAGACTACGACTTTACGCCTGTCAGTCCGGAAAAAAACATCACTATAGGATTGCCGCGAAGCCTTGAGTTTTGGGATTCCATGCCGTTTTGGCGCTCCTTTTGGCTTTCTTTGGGTTTTAAAGTGAAAATTTCCCGTCCCAGCGACCGCCGTCTCTTTGAACAAGGCTTGCCCTTTGTCGCGTCCGACACCATTTGCTTTCCGGCGAAACTGGCGCATGGGCATATCCGCGATCTTGTGGATAGCCGCGTTGACCGCATCTTTATGCCCATGCTCATCCGTATGCCTTCGGAAAACGTGGAGCCACTGAGCGACTATACCTGCGCTGTGGTGAAAGGGTATCCGCTTGTCATCGAATATTCGGACAATCCGGCTGAACGGTGGAATGTGATTTTTTACCGCCCTATCTTTCACTGGTTCAAACACAAGGACAAAATCCGTCAAATCTGCGACTTTGTGCAACATACGTTCAATATTCCACGATCTGTTACGCAAAAAGCGGTTTCCGAAGGGGACAAGGCGTTGTCTTTGTTTCGGGACGCTTTGACTGGGGAAGCGGCGCGAATTATTCAAAAGGGAAATGAGGAGCGGAGTTTGAAAACCGGACTCTCCTCTCCCACCCGAAGCGCCGGCGCGCCACCTTTTGCCGTTGTTCTCGCGGGACGTCCATATCACAATGACGAAATGGTGTGCCACGATCTTTCGAGTTGTTTCACGCGGCAGGGCATTCCTGTGTTGACCGCCGATTCCCTGCCCGGGGTCAATTCCATTGATCTGACCCAGACCCGCGCCGAAATTGTCAATAATTTTCACGCCCGCATGTTGGCGGCCGCGGTGATTGCGGCAAAAGAGCCGAGCCTTGAATACGTACAAATCGTCAGCTTTGGATGCGGACATGACGCTATTTTGACCGATGAAATCATCCGCATTTTGAGCGAGATTTCCGGCAAATCGCCCCTCATTCTAAAACTTGACGAGAGCAATGTATCCGGCCCTCTTAATTTGCGCATAAAATCTTTCATTGAAACCGTGAAAACCCGGCGTTTGAAGGAAGAAAAAGAGGAAAGCGGCGGAAAAAGGCCACGCATCCTCGGGGATCCGTATCCGGTGAAATTCCTGCGCTCTGATTGGAAGAAAAAAACGTTGCTGATTCCCAATGTGTCGCGGGCTTTTTGCCAAGTGGTCAGCGCGTCCATTGCGCGGCAGAATTTTTCCGTGGAGCCTCTTCCCATGGGAGGCGCTGAGGCGATCAAGCTCGGAAAGAAATATGTGCATAACGACATTTGTTTTCCGGCTCAGATGAATATCGGCGAAGCGCTTTCCGTTTTGGAGGGCGGCGTATACAAGCCCGAAGATGTGGTTATTGGCATGGGCAAGTACCAATGTGACTGCCGGCTTGCCCAATACACAGGGCTTGCCCGCAAAGCCCTTGACGCGGCGGGTTTCTCCCACGTGCCAATCATTACGACCGACAAGCTCGACACAAAAAACATGTTTCCTGGTTTTAAACTCGGGTTTCTTTTTGAGATTCGCGTGTTGTGGGGCATCGTGATGTCCGACATTCTGGAAGCTCTGCGCCTGAAAATCCGCCCGTACGAGGAAAATTTCGGGGAAACGAACGAAATTTTTGAAAAAGTGATGTCCGGCATCGCGGATGGACTGGCTGCTGGCGGCGTCCGGGGCGCGACGAGGGCGTTCAAAACGGGCGTTGACGCTTTTTGCCGAATTCCCTACAACCGGAAACGTAAAAAAGCGAAGGTTTTGATAACCGGCGAATTTTTGCTGAATTTTCATGCGGGTTCTAACTTTGAGATTGAAAAGTATCTTGAAAAAAACAACATGGAAGTTGTGATGCCGCGTTTAACGGATGTTTTCTGGCGCAATTATGTGCGGATGCAGTCTGAAATGAAGGATTTTCATGTGAGCCTGCCGTTTGTGGATATGCTCACCGCGCACATAGGAGACGGGCTGTTCGCTTTCGTGGTGGATACGCTCGAAAAATCAGCGCAAAAGCATCCGCTGTTTGAGCCGTCCCTGCGCCTGCCCGCGCTCGCCGAGATGACGAATCCTGTCATGCACAAGACGTTTACCTCCGGCGAGGGCTACCTCATTCCCGGAGAAATTATACACCACGCGCAACGCGGGGTTCGTTCCTTCATCATCCTCCAGCCCTTTGGCTGTCTGCCCAATCATATTTCCGGACGCGGAGTGGTCAAGAAGCTGAAAGAAATGTTCCCAGCCATCCAAATTCTGCCGCTTGATTACGACCCGGACACGAGTTTCGCCAATATCGAGAACCGGTTGCAGATGCTGATAATGAACGCAAAAGAAGGGTGAGTCCTATAACATGGCGCGTCTTGCACGCGCCCGGACCAGCCAGTTTGGGCAAGCCACCGGATGCGCCGGCCTTTCCGGATGCGATGAAGCCCAGCCCAGAGAAAGCCGGACTCATTGTCTTGCGCAAACAATACGTTATGTGCAATGGGGCATAAAATTTTTTGAAAAATAATTTAAAAATGGTATCATTCCCCCCCCCCCCCGGCTATGCCGGGGTGACTATAAGAGTTTGACATTTCCGTGAGTATCAAGGATGCTCTCCTGTCAGTGAGCCGCGCGAAGCCCAACAGATAGGAGGCATGGATGAAAGACTATAATAGCCTATCCCATAGCGTATGGGACTGCGAACGCCGCATTGTATGGACGCCGAAGCGTCGGAGGAAGAGGCTCCATGGGGAGGCGGCCCCGCATTTAGGGGGGATATTCCACGAATTGGCCGAGCGGCGGGAAAAAGCGAGATAGTGAAGGGGCATATACGCTCAGACCACATCCATATGCTGGTGGAAATACCGCCGAAGCGTGGGCTGTCGACTGTGGCGGGACACATCAAGGGGAAGGGCGCGATAGCGATAGCCCGGGC
>JAIRTS010000021.1 GCA_031254795.1 Treponema sp. | reverse complement strand
GCGCCATGCTGTGCTTTTTCATTGTCTTGCAAAGCGTTATATTATCCTATAGAAAGCGCCGCCGCGTTTCCATGAGCGACGGGGGGAAGCCATGAGCGAAAAACGCGGGCGTTTACCGGTCGGAGCCTGCCTTGCCGCCGCATTCGCGCGATGGCACCCATCTTCCTTGGTGGACGGGCTTATCCTCGTCAGCTTTTGCCTGACGGCGGGGGAGACGCCGAAAGCTGGCAGGCGGCGCGTAGTCCATCTGCCGGCGCGCGAGGGGCGCCAAGAGCTTGCCGCGCCTAAACCGGAAGAATGCCCGCCCGAGGCGGAGGAAGGCGACAACTTCGCCGGTGTAGATATTTTGCCTTTCCGGTTTATGAGGCGACGCGCTCACTTGACACGATTTTGACGCTATGGTATAAATAATCATTGGGGGTGTCCCGGTTTCGATTGGTACGGTTCGGGGCGCCGGTTGCAGGTGGAGCGCCGATCTCCTGATTCGGCATCATTATAACTGCCAAAGCCAAAGTCGCTAACGACAGTTTTGATTACGCACTCGCTGCGTAATCAACGTGGACCCGTTCCCGCGCCTTGAGGAACGGTTATCCGCGTTGCAATCAAGGCTGGCCTTGCTTCGCGTCCGGACGGAGCGGGGCGAGATTTTCCGGAATACGGTGACGCCGCGCGCCGCGTAGCCACGCGCCACCCGACAATATAATGCGCGGCTAAACCTGTAGATGCTTGTGTTTCGCGTATCAGGACACGGGTTCGACTCCCGTCACCTCCATTTTATGTCCACCTGTTTTGTTAGCGAGGCTGTTCCAAAACTGACGCCTTGGGGCGCGTTTTGGAACAGCCTCAGTTATAAAAGCGCGCGCGAGCGGTAGGCGCGGTACCGGCGCAAAAGCCAATGTCGCGCGGCTTTGCAAAAGGGACGCGCAATACGTTGGGTGTGCGTGGCATCTAACTCAAATAAGCGCATATCACTTGCATATAAAACAGATGGTTTTCGAGCCTTTTCCAAAACGCGCCTTATGAGGCGCCAGTTTTCGGGAAAGCGACCTTAGATTCAATCAACATACCCCGCCCTAAAGGGACGGGGTATGTTGGTTCTGATAGGTATGGATTGTATGCGGGATCCAATACCCTTGAACCGAAAGCGGATGCCGCTATTGAAACCGCCCTAAAGGGCGGGGTATTGTACCCGCCTGCGAATAAAAAATGGACTTTAGGACATCTCTTTGGAAGCCATTCCCAAACCTAACCCGAACGTAGTTCGCAACGTAGTTCGCAACGTAGTTCGCGTTTTGGAACAGCCTCTATAGACAAAAATTAAAATTAGCGCTATATTATTACTGTTAAACAAAAAGGAGCTCTATGTTTTATATGGCAAAACGATACGCGTTGTGGCGGACGCCCACTACGGAGCATACCCCCCCCCCCCCCCGCGTGGAAACGTATAATCTCAAAATGTCTTTCCAGGAGAAAAAAAGTCTGCCCTCACTGCGCCGCATTAAAAAAGCGCAAGCTGTTTAATGCGAAAAAATTATGCGCAAAATAGAAAGGGTTGCTGGTGATGTACCGCTTTAACAGCGCGATTAAACATAAAGTAGTTGTCTTTTCGGCGGGTTTCTTTTTTCTCATTTTGATAAGCGGCGGGATTGTTTTTTTTCAAGTAATGCGAAATTTTATCATCATACATTCGACGGATGCATTGACGCAGTTTGCCGAAAACAAACGGTCGCAACTGGAATCGCGGCTCAACAGGGAAATTGAACTGACCGTGAGGCTTGCGGAGTCTCCCCTTGTTCGCCTTTTCTTTCTCAATCCTGACGATCCTGTGATACGGCCACTCGCCGTTCAGGAGATCCTTGCATACGGAAAGGCTTTCTCCAGCGGTATCGTTTCGTGGACAAGCGACGCGGACAGACGGTACCATGAAGGCGACGTCCATCTTGAGACCTATGATCCTGACAACGTCTATCATCAGTGGTATCCGGCTGTCCGCGACCAAAAAGAATCTTTCAACCTGAACGTATCCTATAACTCCCTTGCGGTGAAGGACTGGTATTTGTATATCAACGCGCCAGTGCGGGAACATGGATATGAGGACACCAAGGGAATCGGTGTCGTGAGCAACCGGATGCCCCTGATCGCATTTCTCTCTTTTCTGTATGACGCTGATTACCCCCCTCCGCCAGACGCGGAGATGTACCTGTTCAACAGCAGCGGTGAAATAACCGCTGCCCGCGATTCCACTCTCATAACCGGCGCGGCTGAAAAGACACTGCTGTCCGATTGTTTTGCGGAAGCCGGCGAAAAAATAGTGTCCGAAATCCAACGTCTCGCGCCGGATTCGTCATTTTCTTTCATTGACAAGGACAGTCTCTACATGGTCATACCTGTAGCTTCGCTGAACTGGCATATGGTTGTGGTTAGACCCATCACCTTTTCTCTGATTTTAGGCAACGCGGTGGCCATAGTATTCGCCGTGATGCTGGGAGTTGTCTTTTTAGTGTTTGTCATCTTCACCGCGTATATCGTCAGGCTCATCAATCCGATGATCATTCTTGCCGGAAGCATGGATACACTTCTTTCGATTACTCCCAATCTAATCGCCATGATTGACGAAAAGAGCCGTGTGATCTATATGGGCAACGCGATGCGTGAGATGGCGGACTGCTATAGCGCGAAAGCCTGTGAGGGGCAGCCGATTCTCAATTTATTCAATAATGAAGATATGAAAGCCATAATTAGCGAAGCGATTCAACAGAGCGGGTATTTCGAAACCGTTCATAAAGCGAAAATAGGCGACAAGCGCCAGTTTTTCAAAGTTATGGCCAATGACATAGATTCGAATTTCCGGGGGAAATTTCTTCTTCTTGTCAATATTACGGCGACGATGATGTACGGTCTCACTGATCCATTGACCGGTCTTGCGAACAGACGGAATTTCGATCAATATCTGAAAGATGAATGGAAACGCGCGACAAGAGAACGGTCGCCGCTCTCGTTTCTGATGATGGATTTGGATATGTTTAAACGCTATAATGACACCTACGGGCATCCGCAAGGCGATCAGATGCTCAAGGCGGTGGCAGGCGTTATTGCGAGAGCCGCAAAGCGTCCGGCTGATCTTGCGGTGAGAATGGGCGGCGAGGAATTCGGACTGTTATTGCCGAACACCAAACGCTCTGGCGCAGTGGAGTTCGCCGAACGCATCCGGCGCGAGGTGGAAAAGACCTGCGTTCCCCGCGCAGACGGGAAAGAGACAACCTCCATAACGATCAGCATCGGCGTGGCCTGCATGATCCCGAGTTTGCAGAAGGAAGCGGAAGCTATTGTAATCGCCGCTGATCAGCGCCTGTACGAGGCGAAGCGTCGCGGCAGAAATCGCGTCTGTTCATAGCCGCGCAGCGACCGCGCAACGTGATTTCTCACGTATCCCCCCGCTTCCGTAAGAACGCGGGATTACCGCCCTCTATACGAATTGAGTTTTTCCAGCAACAGGCTCGCCTTCTTTTGCACCAGTTTTGTATACGCTCCCCGCGAGATGTTGGAGATGGAATGGCGGGTGGCGAGGTTTATCACGCCGCTCTGTTCTTCGCTGTATTTTTCGAGCGCGTCCAAGTACGCTATTGCCAAGAGGTTGTCGGGGCGGGGAGCGTCAAGCCGGCGCATCATGTCGTTAAGCGTGATTTCATCTTCCGCAGTCACGCCGATTTTTGAAAGGGCGTACAGCGCCGGTACCAACACCATAACATCGGCTTCGGCTTTAAGCATCCGCACAAGGATTTTCTTGGCGTCTTCCCCGCCGTAATCACCCAAACAGGTTGCGGCTTTCGCCCGTATGTTCGGGTAGTTGTTGGTGATTCTGCCGTTTACGCGCTTCTTGTTGACGACGCCTTCAAGAGCCAGAAATTCCAGGGCGTCCAGTATTTCAGGATTTTTTTTGTCTTGCGCAAGCAGTCTGGCTATAAGCGCAAGCGCGTTGTTTTTTAGCGCCAACTCGGACGATCTGCTCTGTTCCGTAATAAGAATAAGATTCGCCATATCCGGGGAATAGGATTGCTCGGTCTGAACATCCCGGTCCATTCCGGTTTGCTGGGCCGCCGCCGTTTGAATGTTTTGAACGCTCAGAAAAAAAGCGAACATAAAAACGAGTGTTTTCACAACCACGATACAGGGAGACGGACGGCGCGCCGCTTTAAAAAAAATCAAAGAAAATTCGCGAACAGCCGCCACGCGGATCACTCCGTCAATTCTTTCGCCGTATCGTAAACAGCCTGATACACCGCCGGTATATCTTCTTCTTCAATGCTGGAAAACGCCACGCGGAGGTACGCGCCGCCCAACGCAATCGTACCAATGCCGTGTTTTGCGAGCAATGTCCGGCGCAACGTTTCGGCGTCAAGTCCGACGCATCTGAAACTCATAAAATACCCCGAATTGAAGGGCAACGGCTGCAACGACTTGTGGCCGGGATGGTCCGCTATGAAGCGTTTTATCATACGATAGCGTCTTCGCAACATCTCAAAACACCGGTCTTTTTCAACGCTGGTTCTGGGATCGGTCATGGTTTTCAACATGAGGTACTGCGCGGGCGTATTGGCGCAGGAAGCCGAAGAGCGGATGCACCCCATGAGCTTCTTCACCAGCGCGTCATAATGGCGCGCATCCAGACCCTTGCCGCCGAAAGTGACAAAGCCCATGCGCAAACCCCACGCATAGTCTTCTTTGGTGGAACCATCAATCTTCACGGCTAAAATCCGCTCATGGAGGTTGGTGAGCCTGCAAAAAATGGATTCCTGAATGATGTGATCCTCGTAGAAAAGCCCAAAATAGGCGTCGTCGCAGAACACAAGCACATCCGCCCCCTGTTCCGCGACATCCGCGAACAGACTGAATAGCTTTTCCGCCTCGTCCATAGTGGGAGAATAACCTGACGGATTGTTCGGGAAGTTGAGGATGACGCGCACCGTTCCGGTTTTCGCCGCTTCCCGTACGCCTCGCTCTATTGACTCCATAGCGAGTCCGTGTCCGCCGTTGAAAAAGGAGATTTCTTTTATAACCGAGCCGCTTCGCTCCTGAAATATGAGTTCGTAATTGTCCCAGCACGGATCGCTTGCTATGATGACATCCCCCTCGTTGAGGAAAAGATCGGACATATAGGAAATGCCCGCAGTGATGCCCGGCACAACCACCGGCAGCGATATATGCTCCGGGTTTATGGAAGGATTTTTCTGAATGAGCATGTCCTTCCACGCCTGGCGCGCCTTTTCCACGCCTGCTGTCGGCGCGTACGCCACGATTTCCTCTGGTTTGAAAACCGGCATAGCCTCCGCAATGGCGGACATGAGCAACGGGTTTCCCTTGCTGTACGCCATGCCAATCGTACCATTCGCTTTATGGGCGGATGCTTTCGCCTCCGCAGACTGGGCGATGATACCCTTAGGAAAGTAAATGCGGCGCCCCAGTGTGGACAGCAGCCGCAAAGCGACCGTACCTTCCAGTACGCCGTTGAGTTCCTGCGCAAGAATGTGCATATTGTTCTCCTCTGAAAAGCCTTTTTAAATAACCCTTGAGGAAGGCCTTCAAACAAACCTTAAATCTCTCATTTTGGAATCGCCATATCATATAGCATATAAAACAAATTAGTCAACCATACATCAGAGGCACGTCCGCCTCTCGCGCCGGACGGCCGTCTTCCCGGACGGTCGTCCGGCGGTTTTACATTTAAGCCGTATTCCGACGCTAAAGTACGGGAGCGGGTTTATTAAAGGCGCGTCTGGAAGCGTGACGCCATCGGGAACGGCGCAGCCGGCAAGCGGCG